>DOTL01000066.1 GCA_003521145.1 Streptococcus sp.
GTACGACATGCCCGTCGTACATAGCAAAAAGGCTTGAATTCAAGCCTTTCTTGAGGACTCACACACGGCTAAGTCCTCTGGAAGCTAAGAAGCAATTGGACAGTCTGCGAGTTCGTAAAACAGATAAAATTGACGCTGAAAAGTTAGCTAAATCTCAGCTTGTGGACAATCGTAAAGCAACTTATGTGCAGGAAGAAGTTTAACAACACCTGCGTGATTTAAGCTGTTTCTACCAAAATATGACAGAAGACCTTTTTCGAGCTAAAAACCATCTGCACAAGGTTCTACAAGTCACCTTTTCTCAATTGGAAAATCTCTTATCCGCACCAACTGGAGAGCAATATTGGAACTTAGTGATGGCTTTTCCATGCAAAGAGTTTGTATTAAGCCTATCTTAAAGTGATTTGTGTGAGATTATCCGTCAATCTACCTCCAAACTCATCTCTGAAAAGCGTGTAGTTTATTTAGCCGATAAACTCGTCGAATTGGCTAATAAATCTTATTGTGCGGTCAAGAAAAACTCTCCCATGATGGAAGAGGTCCGTTACTATGCTCAAGAATTGCTTCATCTTTCTGAACGCAGACAGGTTGTCTTAAACAACATGGTAGCTCTAGCTCAGCCTTTACCAATTCCTGCCATATTACTTACTTTTATGAGAAACGAAAAAGACAATCGACAATAGCTTCAACGAATCCTCATTTAGTTCCTTCAATCCATCGTCTCATTCCGACAAGGTTTTACCTCAAGTACCTAACCTTTATCATCCCGACTAAAAAACTGTTAAGTTTGACTATCCATTTAATTGTATCTCCTTAAAAATAGGGTCTCGTTTTTTGAGTGATTAATTTCTAAGTTACTATGAAGAATATAGCATTAGCTTTAAACACCCCTTCACATGATAAATTGTAAAATATAGTGCAATAAAAAACTCATAGCCTTTCATTGGTGTAAACTGTAAGTAACCACACAAACCGAACCCTAGGAAAAACTATGAGCTACTCCCATGTTACCATAACCGACCGAATAAAGATAGAAACAGACTTAGATTTAGGTTTGAAACCTTGCCAAATTGCAAGTAAACTTGGCGTCCATAAGTCTACCATTTCAAGAGAATTAAGACGATGCCAAAATGGTTATTCCGCAGCCTTAGCACAGGAAAAGTACGACCACAGGTCTAAACAAAAAGGTCGGAAGTCTTGTTTGACACCAGAGTTGAAAAAGGAAATTGAGGACGGTTTAAAATCCTCCTGGTCGCCTGAACAGATTTGTGTCCGCTATCAGCTTGAACAAAAGCCAATGGTGGCTTTCAAAACCATCTATAACTGGCTCTACGCTGGTTTGATTGATCTGGATTTAAGCGTCCTGCGTCGTAAAGGAAAGACTCGACAACCCAAAGAAACACGTGGGACATTTAGGATTGGCACATCAATTGCCAAACGTCCTAAAGAGGTCAGTAATCGTGAGACTTTTGGCCACTGGGAGCTTGATACTGTGGTGTCTTCCAGAGGCAAAAGCAAGGGCTGTTTAGCGACCTTTCTGGAGCGAAAAACGCGCTTTTACTTAGCTTTCAAGATACCAGACAGAACAGCCAAATCCATGTTTTCAGCCATCAAACAACTTTGTAAGCTATTTTCAAAAGAGGCTCTTAAAACCTTCACTTCAGACAGGGGAAAAGAGTTTGCCTGCTATCCTCTGGTAGAGAACTTAGGAATTCCCTTTTTCTTTGCGGACGCCTATTCATCCTGACAGAGGGGAAGCAATGAAAACGCAAATGGCTTACTAAGAGATTATTTCCCAAAGAAAACAGATTTAGCCGCTATCTCTGAGGAGGCTTTGAACAAAGCCTTATTTCGGCTAATACGGATAAGACACCATCCTCATAGCCTTCTTCACGACCTTCTTCATAGCCTTCATCATGGCCTTTAATACATCCAGCATTATATCCTTCTTCGTAACCTTCTTCAAGAACTTTACAAAAAGCCAGCTAATAAATTTGTTGCTGGATTTATCGGAAGTCCTGCCATGAACTTCTTCAATGTCAAATTTGATGGCAATCGTCTCACTAACTCTGAAGGTTTGGATATTGTGATCCCTGAAGGTCAAGCTAAAATCTTAAGGGAGAAAGGTTATCAAGGTAAGGAAGTTATCTTCGGTATCCGTCCTGAAGATGTTTCTAGTAGTCCAATCCTTGAAGAAGTATATCCAGATGCCAATGCTGATGCTGAAGTGGTCATTTCAGAGCGTCTCGGTGCAGAGACCGTGCTTTACCTAAAACTTGGAGAAACTGAGTTTGCTGCTCGCGTTGATGCACATGATTTCCACAATCCAGGTGAAAAAGTTAACCTTACTTTTAACGTTGCTAAAGCTCTCTTCTTCGACGCTGAAACAGAAAAGCGTATCAGTTTGTAAGATATAGAAAATCAGCTCAAGAGGGCTGATTTTTTGTTTGGCATGATCAAACTACCTTCTAACTTTTACTTCCTGACACTCTCTAAACAACTCTCTCAACCTATGATATAGTATCCTTTGGCACCTCGACACCGCCTACGAAGGGAGGTGAGTTTGCCTTTGATGGTTTACTATTCAAAACTATCATCGGACCTATTGTGGTCGGTGTTATCCTTCGTCTGATCGATAAGTGGTTAAACAAGGATAGATAGTGCTAAAAAAGACCCCGAGCTTATGTGGAAGTTAGCTTGGGGTCTTTTCTTGCCTATGATATAGACTTACTATTCAATACAAGTGTATTATGTCATAAAAGATTAGAATTGTCAAGAAACTTGAAGATATTCACTAAGTAGAGATCCTAGTCTTTAGTTTTGTCTTCTTCGTCTTTTTTATCATGATCAGTCTTATTTACGGCTGCTTTAAATTCGGCTAGCATTTTACCGATAGATTGACCGAGTTCTGGCAAGCGTTTAGGACCAAAGATGAGGAGGGCTCCTAGGACAATGATGATAAGTCCTGGGGCTCCGATATCACGTAGAATTCCCATGAGATTTCCTTTCTATTTATCTTTATATTTTCTTTGTTTACGTTTATAAATAAGCTTACTAAGAGTTACGCTAACTTCATAAAGCAAGATTAAGGGAGCAGTCATGGCCAAGTCGCTAATAAAGTCAGCTGGTGTCAGAACCACCGCCAAAACCAAGAGTACAAAGTAAGCATAGCGTCTATAGCGTGTCAAAAATACTGGTGTCAATATACTAATAGAGGTTAGGAAACTAACAACTACAGGAAGTTCAAAGAGAACAGCCAAAGGCACTGTCGTATGCAGTAAGAAACTAAGGTAGTTTTGTGCTGTAATTTGTGTATCAAAGAGTCCTTCACCTAGTTTCAAAAGCACTTCCAAGATAGCTGGACTCACAAAATAATAGCCAAAGGCCAAACCCAAAACAAAACAGACAAAAGTTGCTGGAATATAGGCAAAGACAGCACGCGCTTCATTGTCCCTCAAACCTGGTTTCACAAACTGCCAAATCTGGTAGGTGATAAAAGGCAAGGTGACCGTAAAAGCCATGAGACTGGCTAAGTTAATGTAAATCCAGAGAATATCGTTAGGTCCTAGAACCATTAAGGGCTTTTCAAATCCTCTGGTCAGATAAGCATAGATCTCCCCAGCAAACAACAAGGTAATACAAAAAACTAGGAAAAAGCATAACACTACTGCAATGAATCGTCTCCGAAACTCCACTAGATGCTCAACAATGGTCATCTCATCCTTACTTCTTGCCATGCTGCTTCACCGTCACAAAGGCAATTATAACAATAAAGATAAGTTGTGGTATCAAGACTTCCCAGCTTGGATAGATACCAGCCCAATCAATGGTTGGGAAACCACTAATCAAATGATTAGATATCATATTAGTCAACTGAAGGGCATGAATACTGACACCGAGCATCTTGAAGGCCAAAGCATAAATCAACCAAGTCAAAATAAAGAAGATGCGGTGCGGTTTAATATAGTGACTAGCTTTAGTCATAGCTACAGCAATGATAACAAGAACTGCAATGGCTGAACCAATACCAATCAAGAAATTAGCTGTCGTGATACGTGGGATAATACCAACATAGAAAAGAATAGTCTCGGAACCTTCACGGAAGACAGCCAGGAAACTGAGGGCAAACATGGATACAAAACTTCCAGTAGCCGTCACTGTTTTCATCTGACGGTCCATAAAGTCATTCCACTGTTTGATTGAAGACTTGCTGTGGAGCCAGATCCCGATAAGAATCATCATCGCAACTGCAAAGATACCAACGCCACCTTCAATAATTTCACGGTTAGTCCCTGAGGTCACAGCTGGAAAGACAACTTGTAAGATAACAGCGATTACTGCACTGGCAAGAACACCAGCAATAGCTCCGCCACAAACCCATTTGATTCCCTTACGCATCTTAGCTGCCTTAAGAGTTGTCACAAGGGCCATGACGATGAGGAGGGCTTCAACCCCTTCACGCAAGAGAATCAGCATGGCATCAAAGGCATTAAAAGAAGCACTGGTATCGATAGCAGATAGGTCTGTAATCAAGGCTTGCAGTTTATCTCGATAAGCTTTTTCTTTTCCCTTTACCATGATAACAGGCGTTTCTCTCTCCACGCTCGCATAGAGGCTAGGGTTAGTCGTGCTCACGTCACCTTCAATGGTTGGCCAGATAGTGATGAACTTCTTCATAGATGCCGCAGCCGTTTTTTCATCACCTGCTTGGAATTGACTTAGAGCCTTTTCCAAGAGCTTAATACCATCTTTTAGGGTTAAACTTGAGCTTGTACTATCAAGAGGAACACCCTTGATAAAGTCATCAATCCCACCCTTAAGATCATCATAGGACGACTGGATGCTGGTGAAATCAGTAGGATCCGTCTCAATACTGCTTCGCAAAAGTGAAATAGCCGTCTCAATCTTGCCGTAGTAGGCAGTACTATGGTCACGGACAACAGCTTCATTTCGCGTCCAAGCATTATTCAATTCGCCGTAAGTTTTGCGGGTCTCAGCTAAGTCTTTAGCCGTAATGGCATCCTGTAAGTTCTTGAAATAAGGATTGAGGCGGGTCTCAAGTTTTTCCTTTTCGGCATCCAAGTCAACAGGATTTTGCTCTTTCTCAAATTTGAGGAGGGCTGACGAGATAGAGGTTAGGTCCTCTTCTGTCACGTCACCTTTAATATCAAGAGCCTTGCTAACTTTTTTACCAGCCTTGGAATCGTGATTTTCCTTTGTTTCGAAATCAGTCTTAATCTCAGCAACCAATTCCTTAGCTTTTACTTGATCCTTGTTTTGAACAGCTGTTGTTGCATCTGTGATTTTGATATAGAGATCACTATAGGATTCAGCAGCTACTGGATAGGTCCAGAATAAAGCTAGAAGCCCAAGCAAAACGAGGAGTTTATTCCAAGAGTGCTTGACCAAGGTAGCCTCCTTTCTCCACGCCAGCAAAACAAGCAAAGAGCCCGCTTCCGATATGGGTGATATACTCATTCATCTTGTCTACAGCTCCAAGATTGGTCTGTATTTTGACAAAACGGTCTGGGTCCTTCTGGTAGGCAATGAATATCAAACCTGCATCAAACTGACCCGTTCTCTCATCAATGCCATCTGAATAGGAATAGGAACGACGTAAGATAGGAAGATCTACTTCGTTGGCCAAACGCACATGGGAATCTACAGGAAGTTTAGATAAATCTACTTCATCAAACTCATCTTTCTTGCCAAAAGGAGCGCCTGATTCCTTGTGACGACCAAAGGTATTTTCCTGTTCCTGCAAATTGGTACGATCCCAAGTTTCCAAGTGCATCCGGACCAGGCGAAGAGCCATATAAGAACCACCCTTCATCCAATCCTTACTATCAGTCCAGACAACCTTGTCGAATTCCTTTTCCTTCGTTACATTAGCAGTTCCGTCCTTGAAACCAAAAAGATTGCGAGGCGTTTCCTTACGGTCACCAATAGCTGCAAAACCTGACTTGCTCCACTTCATAGTGATTTTATTACGACCTTTGCGAATCAGATTGCGGACAGCATGGAAGACTACTTGTTCATCATCTGCACAGGCTTGAATGACGATATCTCCACCCGTATACTTGTCCTGCAACTGCTCTTTTGGAAATGGAGGTAAATCACGGAAGAGCTTAGGACGCTTGGATTCTAGACCAAGCTTTTTAAGAAAATCAGCCGAAACTCCAAAAGTCAGGCTAAGGCGATAGGGATTGAGCCCCACCGTTTCCCCCGTATCAGTCGGAGGCAAGAGGGCATTAGAACCACCCTTCTTGACCAGCTCTCCCTCAACCAATTTACTACTATAATCTGTCCAGTCTTTGAAGAGCTGAATCACTTCTTTCTTATCTGTTGTGTGAAGATCTAGCACCACCAAGTAGCAAGCCTTCTGCATGGGAGTCGTAATCCCAGCCTGGTGATCACCAAAAAAGCTAATATCTTCATCCCCATCAAGGGCTTTTTTACTTGAACTATCCTTATTAGCTAAAAAAGCTGATGCACCAGAAAGACCAAGTGCAAGCCCAGCCCCTCCAATACCTGCTTTTTTAAGAAATTCACGACGGTCCATTTTTTGATCTAAAATTTTTTCGTTAGTCATTTTTCTTATTTTTCCTCTAGGATAACACCCATTTGTGATAATGGTTCACCAAGTTTAGTTACAGCTTCGGCCAATTCCTTAGTATCTGCCTCACTCAAATCTGTATAAGACTTATAGTTTTTCTCATCAATCATGTGTTTGTCCAAAAGACCATTGACATTCTTGAATTCTGTTTTCAAAGTCTTAACAAGCTTAGCATCTTTCTTCTGGATCAATGGCTTGAAGAGTTCAAAGATTTTTTCTGCCCCTTCAATATTGGCACGGAAGTCGTAGAGGTCAGTATGTGAGAAGACTTCTTCTTCACCTGTAATCTTTTGAGTGGCCACTTCGTTAAGAAGGTCTACTGCTCCTGTCAACATGATTTCTGGAGTGACTTTAACAGTTGCGATTTTAGCCTTGAGTTCTTTGATATCGTTAACCAATTGATCTGCATAGGCAGTTGTACCCTCTGTCGTGTTGTCTTGCCACATGATGCGTTCAATACGGTGGAACCCTAACCAGCCGTCTTCTGATTTATTTTCGTCCATGTAATCAACCAAACGGTAGTCGATTTTCACGTCAGACTCACCAAAGCTTTCTGCAATTGGCTCTGAACATTCGTAAGCCATACGAATCAACGGGTATTGCTTCTTGGCTTCTTCAAGATTTCCTGACTTGAGGGTCTCCCTGAATCCTTCGGTATCTTTCAAAAGCTGATCGATTTCGCCTTCCACGAAAGTTTTGTAATCACTTGTGGCCTGCTTCAATTGCTTTTGCTCACTAGCTGTGAGTTTTGAGCTAGTTGAGTTTGAATGACTCGAATTACCAGATTTGGCACAAGCCGTCAATAAAAGTCCTGATGCTAAAAGAACAACACCAAGTTTGCTAAGTTTTTTCATGAATATCTCCTTTTTCAAGATAGTGTTCGACATTTGTCGTTATATATGTGAATCGTCGTTTTATCATTAATAAAGAACGAACGATGATAAGTCAATTATGATCTCTCGTATGTAAGAGAACATAATCTAAACTAACAGAAGAAACCAGAACTGTCAATGGTTTTAGGCTATTTAAGAACTATTCTAAAGATCAGATAAGAATGATTCTAAACAAAAGAAAAACAATAGGAAATAACCTGTTGCTACTTATTATTTCGTACGACGTTTTCTAAGGAAGCTTAGGACAAGAATGCTTAGAAGACCTGCCAAAAAGAGTCCACGTTTTATCTTTTCACCAGTAGATGGCAGTTGCTTATCAGTTTGATAACTAGCTTCAGTTTTAGCCTGACCATTGTCACGATTAACAAGTTCAGCATCTCACATAAGTTCCTCTTTACCTAAAGCCTTGGCAGTTGTTTTAGTTGCCTCAGTATCTTTTCCATCAAATGACTCGGTCTTTTCTGAAGGCTAATCTACTGCCTCAGTTGGCGTCTGAGCATTAGTCAAACGTATAATTGTCGCTGTTAATGGGTCCAAGGTCAAGATGTGATTGTTGATTGCAACACCTAATAAGTCACTAATTCCAGATAGATTGACCTGATTTCCATCCGCCAAAACTATATAGGATAGACCATTTGTAATCTTGCTCAAATCAAACTGACGAGACTTGCTATCAGCATTGACATAGACAAGGTAATGGTCCCCATTGGAAGCAACAGTTTGGTATCTCAATACCAAATCTTCTTGAGCGACATTGCCCGTACCTGGAACTGTCAATAGCGTCACACGTGCATCCAAATCTGCTTTTGATTTAAAATTGAAGGCATCTGTAGACTTATGTAGGGCGATTAAACCTTTGGCAAAGGCACGTGTTTTCGTATTTTCTGGGAATGACTTAGTATCAGTCGCCTTAGTTCAGTCAAAATGCTTAACAGCGTCACTAGAATCATAAGAATCATGGATAAAGTACGGACAATCAAACGGATTGCCTTTTTCATCAACTAAAAGATGAGCCTTATTCGGCACCTTGTCCTCAGAAACCCGATAACGATAGGCAGGATCGCGGAACTGTTTCGTACGACCATATTCCTGACCAGAATGAATAAAGGGTGTTTTCCTTGAGCAGTCAAGACCATGAGGTTTCCTAGACGCAAGCGACGATGAATTTCAGCATTATTATCAGGCTTGCTTGGATTCTTCTTGATTGATTGGGCAATGATATCAAAAAGGGTCAAATTATCGTGAGCAGCAATATACTGGATAACGTCACCTGGGGAATCAGCCTCAAAGTTAGTTGGTTGCGCCTTGATATTGCAAAAACCTTATTAATATAACGTTTTCCACCTGTGATGAAGGCAGGTGTCCCCTCATTTGGATAACCTGATTTGAGGGTATTTCGAATATCATCTGAAAATACAGCTACAGTATCTGTATTCTTCATCCAAGACTGATCGGCAGGCTGAACAGGGCTATTTTCATCGCCAGAATAAGTCACCCAGCCCTCACCAAGCATAATGAGGTTTGGATTTAGAGCACGTGCAGCATGGTCACCCATCATATCAAAACGGAAACCATCAACCTTGTATTCCTTAGTAAGATAGGCAATCGAATCCACCAAGACACGACGACTCATATAGTGAGTCGTGCCTAGACAACCGCCTCCAAAACTCGAACGTGGTGTGCCATCAGCATCCATAAAGTGATAGTAATTTGGCTCAAGGTCTTCAAAAATAGCTGTCTTGGCTGTTTGATAGTAGACTACGTACAAGATAACACCCATACCGTGGGCATGAATAGCAGAAACTAAATTCTTGAATTCTTCGATACGTTTAGCTGGATCACTTGGCTTTTCAGAATGCATACCCGTCACAGAGAAATAGTTTTTTGGGTCATTACCCCAGTTATAGTTACTGTTACTTGATGCATGGGCATCCAAACGCTTCCCATTTTATATTTCATTAACAAAATAGTAGCTTAATACTGGAAAAAGCTGAATATGGATTACGCCAAGGTCTTTAAGATAATCCAAACGCTCCGCAAAGGCTGCAAAAGTCCCAAACTGGTGTTTCAATTCAGCTGAAATAGCCTTATCAGAGGTAAAATCACGGACATGAGCCTCATAAATGATGGCATCTTCTCGAGATTTAAAGTTTGGAATCTTAGCGTAGTCGAGATCTTTTGGTCCATAATTAGCAAGATCTACAAAGCCAGCCTTGGCAATCTTGTGTTCAGGTCAGGTCCCTTGCTGGCATCGTCACTATTCCAAGCGGCCAAAGACTTCGCATACGGATCCAAAACGATTATAGACTGATCACCACGTTTGATACGTTATTGATAGAAATAACCGGTTAAGTTTTCCAAACAAAAATCAGTCGCAAGCAAGTCAGCTTGCCAAGTACCTCGAAGTCCTTTGCTTAGAGTATGTTCAGTAAGCACCTTGTCTTGATTATTCTTATCATAGACAATGATATCTACTTGATCAGCACTTGGTGACTAAAGGGTCACATGTGCCTTAATACCATTCTCTTCTAGACGAGTACCTAATTCGCCATCGTAACTGTAGGGGGCATCCTTCAATTGCCAACTCTCAGATGTTTTAAAACTATCATTGTCCAAAGTGACCTTGTAAGGCAGATTTTTCGCAGCAAAATCACCAGTTAATGTAGCTTTTTTGAGCTTAGCATCCAACTCAAGCTGTTTAAGAGTCACACTGTTACCATCCTTATCTGTAACCTTGAGGTCTTTGAGAATGTCTTCAGATGAGATCTCGTCTAAGTTGGTGAAACTAAGTTCTATTTGGCTTGGACTAAGCTGCTGAGGAACCCCAGTCAAACGCACATCCTTGACAAAGTAAGGGTTGGTGTAGACTGTCGGATCAGTATCTCGTACGAAAAGCTAACGAGATTTTTTCAAGTCACTAAATTTATAATAATTTGGTTGAATTTTCACATCATCTCCTGTTTTGCTTTCATCTAAGAGTAAAAATCCTATAGATTTAGCAGCCTCTGTTAGCGGAATGTCTAAATAAGCACCATACTTACCATTTGGTTGGAAATTGATACCATTAGGCCAATTACTTGGAGCATCCTTTACATCTCCCCAATATCAGACAGACTTACTGCTATAGTCGCCATCCGTACGGAAATAGTTGATTCGAACGTGGTCCTGAGGGATAGGTTGATAGCTGTAAACTTGGAAATCCTTGTCAATCCAGGCCTCATTCATTTGAGGGCTAAGAATTTCGACTGCTTATCTCCTGAAAGGTTTGTTCCAGCAGCATTATTAATAAGGAAGCTAAGTTTTTTAGGTGTTGAAGACAACTTCACATCCAGGTAAACTCCATAATTATCCTGCTTGGCTTCTGCAAATGAGGTTGCCCCTGTCGGCCAGGTACCCTTCTGAGATGATGGTGTCTCAACATCATCCCAAGTCCAAAGTCCAGTTGAGAAAAACTACCAAATCCCCAATATAGTCCGACAAAAAGTTACACAACTCCTAA
>DOTL01000016.1 GCA_003521145.1 Streptococcus sp.
CTAAGTTCTCTACCAGAGGATAGCAGGCAAACTCTTTTCCCCTGTCTGAAGTGAAGGTTTTAAGAGCCTCTTTTGGAAATAGCTTACAAAGTTGTTTGATGGCTAAAAACATGGATTTGGCTGTTCTGTCTGGTATCTTGAAAGCTAAGTAAAAGTGCGTTTTTCGCTCTATAAAGGTCGCTAAACAGCCCTTGCTTTTGCCTCTGGAAGACACCACAGTATCAAGCTCCAGTGGCCAAAAGTCTCACGATTCCTGACCTCTTTAGGACGTTTGGCAATCAACGTGCCAATCTTAAATGTCCCACGTATTTCTTTGGGTTGTCGAGTCTTTCCTTTACGACGCAGGACGCTTAAATCCAGATCAATCAAACCAGCGTAGAGCCCGGTTATAGATGGTTTTAAAAGCTACCGTTGGCTTTTGTTCAAGCTGATAGCGACCACAAATCTGTTCAGGAGACCAGGAATATTTTAAACAGTTTTCAATTTCCTTTTTTAACTTTGGTGTCAAACAAGTCTTCCTACCCTTTTGCTTAGCTCTATGGTCGTACTGTTCCTGTGCTAAGACTGCGGAATAACCATTTTGACATCATCTTAACTCTCTTGAAATGGTAGACTTATGGACGCCAAGTTTACTTGCAATTTGGCAAGGTTTCAAACCTAAATCCAAGTAAGTTTCTATCTTTATTAGGTCGGTTATGGTAAGATGGGAGTAGCTCATAGTTTTTCCTCGGGTTCTGTTTGTGTGGTTACTTACAGTTTACACCAATGAAACACTATGAGTTTTTTTGTTGCACTATATTTTACCATTACTTAGATTAAAACAAAGAAAAAAGAGCTATTCGGCTCTTTTACGCTTATTCTTCAATTTCAATGGTTGAATCGAGGTCTAAAATAAGTTCATCAGATGTTTCTTCAACTTGTGCTTCTTCAACAATATCCTCTTCATCTGGTTCAATCAAACCATAGTGTACACGTACTTTATGGTCAATTTCTTCAAAAATTTCTGGATAATCTGCCAAATATTTTTTAGCATTTTCAGATCCTTGACCAATCTTCTCTCCATTGTATGAGAACCATGCTCCAGCTTTTTGAATAATGCCTAAGTCACTAGCGATTTTTACAAGCTCACCTGTTTGTGAAATACCTTCACCATACATAATTTCAACAAAGGCTTCTTTAAATGGTGGAGCAACCTTGTTTTTAACAACCTTAATTTTAGTTTCCTTACCAACATTTTGGTCTTTTTTATCACCAGTCCCTTTGATTTGCGTATTTCCACGTACATCAAGACGTACTGATGCATAGAATTTTAGAGCACGTCCACCAGGAGTTGTTTCTGGATTACCAAACATAATACCAACTTTTTCACGCAATTGGTTAATAAAGATAGCAATTGTTTTTGTTTTATTGATAGAAGCAGAAAGCTTACGCATGGCTTGACTCATCATACGTGCTTGAAGTCCTACATGACTGTCACCAATATCTCCATCAATTTCTGCACGTGGTACCAATGCTGCAACGGAGTCAACAACAACCAAATCAACTGCACCAGAGTCAATCAGCTTACCTGCGATTTCAAGACCCTGTTCACCTGAATCAGGTTGTGACAAAAGAAGCTCATCGATATTAACACCTAGGGCTGCCGCATAAGCAGGGTCAAGGGCATGCTCTGCATCGATAAAGGCAGCAATTCCGCCTTCTTTTTGTGTCTGAGCAACAGCATGGAGGGCTACAGTCGTTTTACCTGATGATTCTGGTCCGTAAATTTCGATAATACGACCTTTAGGATAACCACCTGCACCAAGAGCAATATCCAAAGCTAGCGAGCCTGAGCTCATAACTTGAATTTTCTGCTCTGCACGCTCACCAAGACGCATAACCGCACCCTTACCAAAATCTTTTTCAATATTCTTCAAAGCATCGTCAAGTGCTTTCCGACGATCATCTCCAAATTTCTTTGTAATTTCTTCTGTTTTCTTTGTTTTCTTAGCCACTTATTTTCCTCTTCTTTCTATAGTTAAAGACAAACTTAAATCAGGTTGTCTTCTTGTAATAAAGCTTGGCGAACTAGGTTAAAGGCATAGAGAGTACTAATATATCTAACATCAGAACGACTTCTTCCACCTATAACAACCTTGATTGACCTTACTTGATTCCTATCAGCAATACCAATAAATACTGTACCCGCTGGGTGTCCTTCTAATGAATCTGGTCCAGCTACACCGGTAAGTGCAATTCCGTAATCGCTATCTGTTTTAGATCGGGCACCTTCAGCCATTTTTTCTGCAGTAAAATGACTGACAACACCATGTTCTTCTAGTTGCGACAAAGAAATACCCAACATTTTAGCTTTTTCTTCAATGCTGTAAGTAACAAAGCCACCTTTAAATACTTGTGAGGCTCCTGAAAAATCAGCAATACTAGCCTGGAATAAACCTGCTGTTAGGCTTTCAGCTGCAGTGATAGTCTTGCCATGATTCTTAAGCAAACAAAAAGCCTCAAAGGCTAAACTATTAGACTCTCCATATCCATAAATAAAATCAGATAAGGATTTGCCATCTAGAGTTTTAGTAGAACGAATTTGTTCCTCTAAAACATCTAGTTTTTGATCGGCTTCTTCTTGCGAAGAAGCCTTTGTTGATAAGCGAAGTGTTACTTCCCCCACTTTAGCGTATGGAGCTATGGTTGGATCTGTTTGGTTAACAATAAAATTCTTCAGAATAGTCACTAATTGACTTTCTCCAACGCCAAAGAATCTTAGGACTCTCGAATAAAGACTTGCGTGATTCTCAGTAAGTGCTGGAACGAGTTCCTGATTCACCATAGGTTTGAGTTCACTTGGTGGACCAGGTAAGACTACATAGGTCACTCCTTGAGCAATAATGATGCCTCCAACTGCAAGGCCTGTCGGATTTTGCAAGGGGATAGCCCCTTCAACAATTTGCGCTTGACGTTCGTTATTAGGCGTTCGTGTGTGTTTAGGGCGAGTAGCAAAGAAACTGTCCAGCTTTTTACTTGCCTCCTCATCAAAAACAAGTTTTTTTCCTAAGAACTTAGCTAGGGTTTGCTTGGTTAAGTCATCCTCAGTAGGGCCAAGTCCACCACAAAGAATAACTAAATCACTACGTTGACTAGCCTGATCAAGAACTGAAAGTAGGCGGTTCTCGTTGTCTCCTACTGCTGTGTGAAAATACACGTCAATTCCTAGTTCAGCTAGTTTCTCAGATAAAAATTGGGCATTGGTATTGGTGATTTGCCCGGTTAGGATTTCAGTTCCTACTGCAATCAATTCAGCTTTCATTGATTCACCTATATTACTATTCGTAAAATAATCTCAAAAACACGTTTGTTTATAAACTAACACGTTTTTCTCGTCTTGTCAATCAAATCCACTCATTTATTTGAAGTCACAGTTATTTTCATGATCATTCACAAATCCTGCGGCTTGTAAAAATGAATATATAGTAGTCGGTCCTAAAAATTTGAACCCTCTCTTTTTTAGATTTTTGGCAATCTGTTGGGATAAATCAGTTGATGATGGGACGTCCTTATATGTGGGAACATTATTTATCAAGGGCTTTCCATCAAAGTAATACCAAAAATAATGGGACAGAGAGCCAAATTCATCTTGGAGTTTTAGTACTTGTTTGGCATTATTTACGGTTGCTTCTAGCTTAAGTTTGTGACGAATGATATCTGGATTTTGAAGTGCATCTTCAAGTTCACTTAGGCTAAACTGGGCAACACGCTCAATATCATAGTTATGAAAAACACGATTAAAGGCCTGACGTTTATTTAAAAGAGTTAACCAAGAAAGTCCTGACTGATAACTTTCTAAGCAAAGCAGCTCAAAAAGTTTTTGATCATCGCCAATAGGCTTTCCCCACTCCTTGTCATGATAATCACAATATAATTTATTGTTTGTTGGAACCCAACGACAACGATTGACCATTGCTTACCTCATTTCATCAACATCTTAAGAGCTGATTTAATGTATTGCTCTGCCGTTTCATTAGTACCTTCGAAGAAGGCTTTGATTTTCTTAAGTTCTGTGGCTTTATAACCAAGAGCAAGCAAAGCTTCCATAGCCTCATCCAACTGATGATTTCCTTCAGGTTGACTTGGTGTCGTCTGGGTCGTTTCTGTTGGTAACTCTGCAAATTTCCCTGCCAAGTCCAAAACCATTTGCTGAGCTGTCTTTTTACCAATCTTTGGAAACTTCATCAAGTACTTGATATCACTATTATCAATAGCAGCCACCAGACCTTGATTATCATCTACAGCTACAATGGCTAGGGCAGTCGTCGGACCTATTCCAGAAACTGAAATAAGCTTAAGGAATACCTCTTTTTCATCTTCAGTATGGAAACCAAAAAGGAGGTGAGCGTCATCTCTAATAACCTGATGAAGATAGACTTGGATAGTCTGATTCATTTGTTCAGAAAAACTATATGGATTCGCTACAGTGACAATATAACCTAAGCCGTTTGCCTCTATAACAATATACTTGGCGGTAATTTTCACTAGAGTTCCCTTGATGTAATCATACATAGCGTTTGATTTCCTTTCTCGTTCGTTTCTTCAATAGATTGCTTTATCATTTTACACTTGTAAGATAATTATCTTGAATGTTTATTTGTCATCTCAATCACTGCTGTACTATTGTAACAAAAAATCCACTCGAAAGTGGATTCTGTTTGCTCCCTTTTTTAAGAATGGCAACTCATCTTTAAAGTATCGGTAATCATCTTCAATCCCAAGAGAACATATGTTGAAATACCTAAGGTGAAGGCAATGCTAGAAACATTTACTAAGGTATTCTCCAAACTTGGTCGACCTAACCAAGCCAAAATATAGAAAATCAAACTAATCGCTAAAAATGTTTAGTCAACAAGTAAAAAGTTTTTATAAGTTTTTGTTAGGTGTCTCATCACTCTATCTCCTAACTTAAAGATCAGACCATCATCCTACAATGATATGCTAAAACATTAGAAAATTCCGTATCTTCACCACGATTATAAAACTAACATCTCTATTCGTAAAGCAAGACGAAAAAAGTTTTAATACTTTCCTAAATCACGTAGGCTGGTATGGTTTTCTTGAATACGACGGAACATTTTTTCCATATCAGACTTGGTAAAGTTGACAAGTACTGGACGGCCGTGAGGACAATTATAGGGATTTTTACACTGTGCAAGCTGTACTAGAAGGTCACGCGCAGAGTAATCATCAAGAGCATGATTGGCCTTTATTGAACGTTTACAACTCATCATGATGGCTAACTCAGCACGATAGGTCTTGACGGATACTTCGTTCGTCAAAAGAAGCATATCACAGATCTCATAGACTGCAGATTCGATTTCTTCTTCCTTCATCCAGATAGGGTGCTCTCGAAGAATGAAGGTATTATTCCCATAAGGCTCCAAATAGATGCAAACTTGGTTAAGAAGAGGCATTTTTTCTTGTAAACTAATGTAATCTGAACCTGAAAATTCAAAAAGATAGGGAACCAAAAGTTGTTGTAAACTACTATCAACCACACCTATCTTTTCGCGATAGTACTCATACTTGACACGTTCTTGGGCAGCATGCTGGTCAATGATGTAAAGGCCACCTTGTCCTTGGGCAAAGAGGTAGGTTCCATGCATTTGACCAAAGAACTCCAATTCAGGAAAGGTTGATGTTTCCTCATTGGTCAGATTTTCAAGCATGCGCTTCATTTTCGACTTGTTTTTATAATCAAGTTTTTCGTGTTCACTATCACTTTCATCTACTGAACGTTGTGCCTGTTTAACAGAAGGTTGCGGTTTGTTTTCTACCGATGAAACTGGGGACTCTAACTCCGATACAAGAGGTTTGATATCTTCTTGGACTGTCTCTGGTTTGACAAAGAAATCATTACGACTACTATCATAGTAAAGATTGGTTTGTTTGAGTGGGAGACTGGTTTGAACTGGCTTAGTTGCACCTCTGGTACTAGACTTGGCTAGATTTTCAAGGGCATCAGGAATCAAATCCTGCTCTCTAAGGCTTTGAGCAATGGCAGAGCTGATAAGGGCCATGAGCTCTTTTTCTTTAGAGATACGTACTTCCTGCTTGGTTGGGTGAACATTGACATCGGCCAGGTAGGGATCAATTTGAATATCAATAACTGCAATAGGGAAGCGTCCTACCATGAGTTTAGAACCATAACCATCAAAAATAGCACGGTTAAGCAGGAAGTTTTTAATATAACGTCCGTTAATGAGAATCGTGATGTAGTTACGATTCGCACGAGTCAACTCAGGGAGACTAACATAACCAGAAACCTCAAAATCAAGGTCAGAATTTGAAATCTCCACCATTTTTTTAGCCGTTGTCAAACCATAAATACCAGCAATAGCTTGACGGAGGTCTCCAGTACCTGATGTCTGTGTCAACTGACGACCATCATTAAGCAAGGTAAAGGCAACCTCGGGATGAGCTAAACTCAGACGATTGACAACATCAACAATATGGGCCAACTCAGCCTGTAAACTCTTCATATACTTGAGACGAGCTGGGGTGTTATAAAATAAGTTTTCAACTGTAATCTTTGTTCCAACTGGTGTTGAAATAGGATCCTGACTCTCAATTTCTCCACCTTTAGCAACAAGTTTAGTCCCGTAGGCTTCTCCATCCGCTGCTGTCACAATGGTAAGATGACTGATAGAAGCTATTGATGGTAGGGCCTCGCCTCGAAAACCAAGGGTTCGAATACGAAAGAGATCCCCTTGATTTTTGATTTTACTTGTTGCATGACGGCGCAAACTCATGGCCACATCAGCTTGAGCCATTCCTTCGCCATTGTCTGTGATTTGAATTTTTGAGAGGCCTGATTCTTCAACTTCAATGGTAATCTGGGTGCTGCTTGCATCAATAGCATTTTCCACCAACTCTTTGACAACACTGGCTGGGCGCTCTACGACCTCACCAGCAGCAATCTGGTTGGCTAGCACCTCAGGCAATTCGATGATTTTTGGCATAATTATTTTCCCTTCTAAAAGGTTGATAGATTATTGTTCCTAACTGTTACTGATGCTTCCTATACAACCATAACTCACACACAACTATTAGCCAAGATAAGGATGTGGCTATAACAATCATATCCCCATGACGAAGGTTGAACCAAATGAGCCCAGAGAAAATCAAGAGGTAGACGATTTGGAAAAACCATTGGTAGGTTTTGGGTGAGCTTGTCGAATCCATAAACTGCTTAACAAAGAAATAAAGCAAGAGCAAGTTCAGTGTTAGTGACTTTTCAAAAGGTGTAAAAAAGCTCAAAATCAGACTGCAGGCAAGAAAAATTCCTGCTAGCCATTTCATTATAGATTTCATGTGACTACCTCGTCAGTACGTTTTCATTAAGTATAGGGGTTTTCGAAAATATTTTCAACCACTTAGACATTATATAGGACCACATAGACAAACGCTATTGCTGTGGGCTAGTAAATAGTGTTTAATAAAGGTGTGAAAGGGAGGAGGCCTCCTCAATTACCAATAAGAAAGGATAGTTATGAAACTAAAAGTTCAGATTGACTCAGCATTTCAAGAAGAAATGTTGCAGATTCAGGCACCTAGTCGGACGCCAAAGATTCAACAAGTTGTCGAGTTTGTCGAATCTTTGGATAACAACCACCGACTCAAAGGAAAAAAAAGATGGCGAAACTTATCTTATCGAACCTAATGCTATTTCCAGAATTTACATCGAAAATCGTCAAGTTCTAGCTGAAACTATTCAAGGAGAGTACCACTTAGGCTTACGCCTCTATCAAGTTTTAGAAAAACTGCCATCTTACTTTATCAAAATCTCACAGTCAGAAATTATCAATTTTAAAGAAATCGAACGCTTCAACATTACCCCTAACGGCCTCGTTGAAATTCACCTTAAAAACAAGGAAACCACTTACTCATCACGCCGTTACCTCAAAGCAATAAAGGAGAAATTACAATGAAAAAGCAACTTTTTAAATCAGGCACAAAGGGCATCCTTATTGGACTTGTGCCGTATCCAAGATTATGTCTCTTATCTGGGCGCCAAGCTACATGCCTCTTAATCCTCACTCAGCCATTGGACAATGGACGATATCACATCAGGTTCACGGATTTATAGTATTGACCTACTGCCTCATCACTTGGTTTGCTATCGGTATTCTTTTTGAAGTCGCTAGTTATATCTTCCGTAAGGCTGAGTGGAGTTTGCTTCGTGCAACCCTCACTCACTACGCCTTGACCTGTCTAGGTTTCATCCCACTAGCTATCCTCAGCGGATGGTTCCCTCTACGTTTGACTTTCTACTTAGAGCTAGTCATTGAATTCAGCCTTATCCATCTCCTCGTTTGGGCTTTCTCTTATTGGAAAATGAAAAAGGATATTGAACAACTCAACCAAGAATTGAAACACCTATAAAAGACAAGAAGCCTGTCAATTGACAAGCTTCTTTTATAGTTTCTGTTTTAAATCTGCTACAGCCATCATGACCTGCATCGGTGTCATGTTGTAAATGTCCAAATCACGCAACTCTTGAAGAACTGGATTTTCAGTAAAATCATCAAAAAGAGAGATTTGCTCGTTGACATGCGTTTCAGTGGCAGATTTCTCTTGAGGCGATACCTTTTCCTGAGGTTGGATGGTAACTGTCTCGCCCTCTAGTTGTGTCAAGATGGTATCAGCACGTTCCAGTAAATCTACTGGTAAACCTGCAATCTTAGCTACATGAATACCATAAGATTTATCGGCTGGGCCATCGACAATCTTGTGAAGGAAAGTCACCTCACCATCCTTTTCAAGTGTCGCCACATGAACGTTGACAAGGTGTGTCAAAGTATTTGACAGAGCTGTCAACTCATGATAATGGGTAGCAAACATGGTTTTAGCCCCCACCTTGTCATGAATAAACTCAATAATAGACTGGGCCAGAGCCATACCGTCATAGGTGGCTGTCCCACGTCCCAACTCATCAAAAATAATCAAGGAATTAGGTGTCCCCCGCTTAATAGCCTGATTAGCCTCCATCATCTCAACCATGAAGGTCGACTGGCCTGAAATCAGGTCATCTGCAGCACCAATACGTGTATAGATGGCGTCAAAAACTGGCAAATCAATACTATCTGCTGGCACGTAAGAGCCCATCTGAGCCATAACGACTGACAAGGCTAACTGACGCATATAGGTGGATTTACCACTCATATTCGGTCCTGTGATGAGCTGAATATTGGTCTGACTGTCAAAGGTAATGGTGTTTGGAATGTATTCTTGAACGCCCATAACCTTCTCAACCACTGCATGACGGCCTTGATCAATAACAATACGATGCTCATCATTGAACACAGGACGAACATAATGATTAGTCTCTGCTGTAACAGCCAAACTCTGAAGCACATCGACTGTCGCAATAGCCTTAGCCAAAGATTGCAAACGGTCAATATAGCGTTCCACCTGCTCACGGACACGCATGAAAATATCATATTCCAGCGTTGATGATTTTTCACGCGCCTCAAGCATCTCACCTTCAATTTTAGCCAACTCAGCAGTTCCAAAGCGCTCTGAATTTTTCAGAGTTGCCTTACGGAAGAAATGGTCAGGAACCAAGCTAAGGTTAGAGTTGGTCACATGGAAGTAATAACCATCTTTACGGTTATAATCAATCTTTAGTGTTGTAATACCAGACGCTTCACATTCTTTAGCTTCGATATCTGCGATCCATGAGGTCCCCTCACTCATCACCTTGCGATACTTGTCCAAGGTCTCATCAAAACCAGCACGGATAATGCCACCTTCTGTAATGGTTGCAGGAGCGTCTGGATCAATAGCCGACCGAATCAAACTCTCTAATTCTGGCAGAGCATCTAACTCTTGTAAAAGACGTGATAAGGCCTCATCATTAAAAGACTCCAAAATCGACTTAATCACCGGTACTTGAGCCAAAGTATGACCTAGCTGAATCAAATCTTTTGGATTAGCCTTGCCAAAGGAAACACGACTGGCTAGGCGCTCAATATCGTAAACACCTTTTAGACTCTCAGTCAAGTCACTACGCTCAAAGAAATTGTCCAGGAAAACTTGGATAATATTCTGACGCTCGGTGATAATGGCTTGATTCACTAAAGGACGATCAATCCAAGTTCGCAAGAGACGCATTCCCATAGCTGTCCTGGTTTCATCAAAGAGCCAGAAAAGAGATCCGTGTTTCTTGCCCGTTCTAGCATTTTCCAGTAAATCCAAACTTGACTTGGTCGCATAGGACATCTGCAAGTAATCTTTAATCTCATAGTGCTGAGCCTTTTGTAAATGACTGAGCTCTCGCATCTGAGTACGATGAACATACTGGAGAAGTTTACCCGCCACACTGCTTTCCAAATCTGTCAAACTAGTGTCAATCAAGTGGACATCATCATAAACCTCTGTTTCCTTGGAGAGAAGCAGGTTGAGTTGCTTCACCAAAACTTGTTCATCAGCTTCAGGTAAATCATACCCAACGACTACTTCACGTGCCTTAAGATTCTGAATTTCACTGCAAACTGAACTAAAATCATCCAACTCTGTCGCAAAAAATTCACCCGTCGATACATCCATATAGGCCAGGCCGAATCGACTTCCAACCTTGTCAATGGCCACCAAGAAATTGTTAGCACTATCAGGTTTAGAGCTGTCAACCACTGTACCTGGTGTGATAACCTGAACAACCTCACGCTTTACCACACCGACAGCCTGCTTAGGATCCTCCATCTGCTCAGCAATGGCTACCTTGTAGCCCATCTCAACCAAAACATCAATGTATGCTTGAGCTGAATGATAAGGTACACCTGCCATAGGAATGGGATTATCTGCATTCTTATTACGGCTAGTTAGGCTAATTTCCAAAATCTGGGCAGCCTTAACAGCATCATCGTAAAATAATTCGTAAAAATCCCCCATCCGAAACAGCAAAAAAGCATCTGGATAATTTTCCTTGATATCCAAATACTGCTGCATTCCTGGAGATATTTTTTCCTTAGCCATGTCTTAACTCCTCGTTAATCTTTTCTTCGATAGACTTGGTCACATATTGAATCAAGTCACTGGCATCCTGCATCTTTTGACGGTAATCCTGAACAATGGGCAAATTTTCCAACTCATTCTGAATCAAATCTGCCTGCTCACCTGCCTCCTCATAGGCACGTTGTTTCTCAATTTTTTGAAAAAGCACCGCTTCTTGTTGATAGGCCTTCATCTGTCCAGCCAGAGAACTAATCTGAGGGATCTGTCCAATAGCTTTCTCAGCCTCTTGAAAAGCAAGAACCGCCTCATGGTATTTGAGGAGGTCGATTAACTCTTCTTTGGCTTTTTGGAAATCCTGATGGGGAGTCTTCATCAGTGAAACTCACTTTCCAATCTTTCAGCAACCACTGCATCCTTACAGATTACCAATAGGGTATCTGCGCCAGCAACGGTTCCTAAAATTTCAGGATTACCGTCACTATCAATCAGGTTAGCCAAAACATCTGCTTCACCCAATTCTGTATGGAGAACCAGCATAAATTGGGCACGGGAAACTGATTTAACATAGTCCTTAACCGTAGGATCCAAACTTGAAAGCACATGCTCAGACAAACTATAGTAAAGTTTACCTTCCTCATCACGAAGCTTCAACAGGCCAATCTCACGCAAATCACGTGACAAGGTAGCCTGTGTAACCGTGATACCTTCCGCCTCTAGGCGTTGCTTAATTTCCTCTTGTGTCCCAATCTTATCTCTTGAAATCATCTGTTTGATAACAGCTTGACGATCTCTCTTCATTATCTTTCCTCTTTTTATATATATTCCTTGCATATTATAACAGAATTTTTGTATTTTTTCATGAAATACTTCCTAATAGATACTTTCTTGTCCCTACCCTATTAACTAAAATAATGGTAAAATAGGTATGAATGACAAGATTTGAAATGGAGTACCTATGAATACTAAAGAACTCATTGCAGCAGAAATTGCTAAAGTTGTTCCTGAGTTGGAACAAGAAAACATTCAAAATCTGCTTGAAACCCCTAAAAATGCTGACATGGGAGACCTCGCCTTTCCTGCCTTCTCATTGGCAAAAGTCTTGCGCAAGGCTCCTCAAATGATTGCAGCAGACATCGCTGAAAAAATTGATGCCTCAAACTTTGAAAAAGTTGAAGCTGTTGGTCCTTATATTAACATCTTCCTCGATAAATCAAAAATTTCAGCAGACGTTCTTGGACAAGTCATCGCTCAAGGTAGCCACTACGCTGACCAAAACATCGGTAACGGACGTAATATTGCCTTTGATATGTCTAGTCCTAACATCGCCAAACCTTTCTCTATCGGTCACTTGCGTTCAACGGTTATCGCTGATGCTCTTGCCAACATCGTAGCTAAACAAGGTTACAAACCAGTCCGCATCAATCACTTGGGCGACTGGGGTAAACAATTTGGTATGCTTATTGTTGCCTATAAGAAATGGGGTAGCGAGGAAGCTGTCAAAGCCAATCCTATCAATGAACTCCTTCAACTTTATGTGCGTATCAATGCTGAAGCTGAAGAAGACCCATCTGTAGACGAAGAAGCTCGTGAATGGTTCCGTAAATTGGAAGCTGGTGACGAGGAAGCAACTGCCCTCTGGCAATGGTTCCGTGACGAAAGCTTAGTAGAATTCAACCGTCTCTATGATGAACTTGGTGTTTCATTTGATAGCTACAACGGTGAAGCCTTCTACAATGATAAGATGGACGAAGTCGTTGACATCTTGACAGAAAAAGGACTTCTCCAAGAATCTCAAGGTGCCCAAGTGGTTAACCTTGAAAAATACGGTATCGAACACCCAGCCCTCATCAAAAAATCAGATGGTGCAACACTCTACATCACACGTGACTTGGCTGCTGCCCTCTACCGTAAACGTACTTACGACTTTGCCAAAGCCATCTATGTGGTTGGTAATGAACAATCTGCCCACTTCAAACAGTTGAAAGCTGTTCTTAAAGAAATGGGTTACGACTGGTCTGACGACATGACTCACGTTGCCTTTGGTCTAGTAACTAAGAACGGTAAGAAATTGTCAACTCGTAAGGGTAACGTTATCTTACTTGAGCCAACTATCGCTGAAGCTGTTAACCGTGCTCAAGCTCAAATCGAAGCTAAGAATCCAAACTTGCCTAACAAGGAAGCTGTTGCCCACGCTGTTGGTGTCGGAGCTATCAAGTTCTACGACCTTAAAACAGACCGCATGAATGGTTATGACTTCGACCTTGATGCCATGGTATCCTTCGAGGGGGAAACTGGACCTTACGTACAGTATGCATACGCTCGTATCCAATCTATCTTGCGCAAGGCTGACTTCACGCCACCTGCAGATGCCACATACAGCCTAAACGACGTTGAAAGCTGGGAAATCATCAAACTCATCCAAGACTTCCCACGTATCATCAACCGTGCATCAGATAACTTTGAACCATCTATCGTTGCTAAATTTGCTATCAGCTTGGCCCAAGCCTTCAACAAATACTATGCGCACACACGTATCTTGGACGAAAGCCCAGAACGTGACAGCCGTTTGGCTCTTTGCTACGCAACAGCAACAGTCCTCAAAGAAGCCCTTCGCCTTCTCGGTGTTGAAGCTCCAGACGAGATGTAAGCCATATTTAAAACGCCTAAGGGCGTTTTTTTTTAGTGACCAAAAAAAGAACCCAACACATGGTGTTGAGCTCTTTTGGAGATTATGAAAAAGAAAAGTTCGTTGTTCTACAAAAAGTGTAAGCCAACGAGACTTACTGAACAAGGTTCAGTAAAAGTTATTTAGGAGACTTAGAGTATAACCTCCCTACCTTAAAGAAACCTTAAATCGCAGAAAAAAATCCCCAAAGGGATTTTCATAGCAGTCCAAAGACCACTGAAAAGATACTATTGTACAGGCTTCCCAACCTCTTCTTCCTAATCCTCCAAGGTGACCGCTTGTCCAATAGAATCTTTATATAACTATAACACCTTGTTTTGGAAGGGTTTTCAAGCATTTTCTTAAAATATCCTAATAAAGCCTCAAAAAAGAAGAAAAAAGCCTAGATTTCTAGACTTTCTTCGGGGAGATTTGTTATGAAAAAATTATGTTTACCTCTAGCTTACAAAAGCTAGCTGCTTTATTAGGATGGTTCTAATATATCTTCATAAACTTAAAAGTAGCTTAAAAATAGCGTTTCTGAATTAAATCCGTAAGCAATAAAATGTGAAATTATAATACCACTCTCACAGAGTGATTCTGTCACCTATCGCCCACGTCTAGCTAAATCTGTTCCAAACTTATATCCTGAACTAAATGATGCTACTGCTAGACTTCCTAAACCAATAGAAACCATAATTGGTGCAACACCTCCTTGAATTTCCTGCAATTCTTTTTTTTGTCAACTCATATTTTTGAGACATCTTTTTCTCCTAGCATTTTCAAAATTAATATAATCAAGATTAAAAGCAACGATATATTTGGGACATCGATGGATAACATCCATGATGGAACTTTAATATAACCCAAATCGCTCATCATTCGTGCAATATTATAGAGCAGGCTTATTAAAAGAATAATTAACTCTGGTAGATATTTTACAAGCTCTTTAAACATTGTCAGCCTCCAATAATTCTCTAATGTTAAGGACGATTAGCATAATAGCCTGCTGCAATCCCTGCAGCACCACTTGCTGCTATAACACCCGAAACACCACCAATGACCTTCCAACCTACGACAACTCCACCAATTACAATCGGTGCAAGACCTCCGTTAACCATCATTAATTCTTCATCTTGAAGAGTAACACAGTTTACATTTTCTAAATTCAATACCATCCAATTCTCCTTTTCTATTTTTATAATTATAATAACGAGTATCATGATTCTTTCCACTCGCTAGCTCGTTGGTATTCTCTCGAGCTATGTTATTATTATAACGGCTCTATAATTTCTGTAGTG
>DOTL01000014.1 GCA_003521145.1 Streptococcus sp.
CTCTCTAGATGTTAGCTTTTCGTCACCCACTACAGTTGACAAAGAGCCTCAATTAGTCACCCAAACCAATGCGTTCGAAAATTTCATCAACACGTTTAGTGTAGTAAACTGGGTTGAAGATTTCGTCGATTTCTTCTTGAGTGAGGCGAGAAGTTACCTCTGGATCTGCTTCAAGAAGTGGCTTGAAGTCTACTTGGTTATCCCATGATTGAGCTGTCTTAGGTTGAACAAGGTCATAAGCTTGCTCACGTGTCATGCCTTTTTCAATCAAGGTAAGCATAGCACGTTGGCTGAAGATAAGACCAAATGTAGAGTTCATGTTGCGAATCATGTTTTCAGGGAAGACTGTCAAGTTCTTAACGATGTTTCCAAAACGGTTAAGCATGTAGTCAATCAAGATGGTTGTGTCTGGTGTGATGATGCGCTCAGCTGATGAGTGAGAGATGTCACGTTCGTGCCAAAGAGCAACATTTTCATAGGCTGTGACCATGTGACCACGGATAACACGCGCAAGACCTGTCATGTTTTCAGAACCGATTGGGTTACGTTTGTGAGGCATTGCTGAAGACCCTTTTTGTCCTTTGGCAAAGAACTCTTCCACTTCACGTTGTTCTGATTTTTGAAGACCACGGATCTCAGTCGCCATACGCTCGATAGAAGTTGCGATGCTCGCAAGAACTGCAAAGTACTCAGCATGAAGGTCACGAGGAAGTACCTGTGTAGAGATTTCTTGAGCACGGATACCAAGCTTGTCGCAGACGTATTTTTCAACGAATGGTGGGATATTGGCAAAGTTACCAACCGCACCAGAAATCTTACCAGCTTCCACACCAGCAGCCGCATGCTCGAAACGCTCGATGTTACGTTTCATTTCGCTGTACCAAGTTGCCAATTTAAGACCAAAAGTTGTCGGCTCAGCGTGCACACCGTGGGTACGACCCATCATGATAGTGAACTTGTGTTCTTTCGCTTTGTCAGCGATGATGTTGAGGAAGTTTTCAAGGTCCTTACGGATGATATCGTTGGCCTGTTTATAGAGATAACCATAGGCAGTATCTACCACGTCAGTAGAAGTCAACCCATAGTGAACCCACTTGCGCTCTTCACCAAGCGTTTCAGAAACCGCACGTGTGAAGGCAACCACATCATGACGAGTTTGCTGCTCGATTTCAAGAATACGGTCGATGTCAAAATCCGCTTTTTCGCGAATCAAAGCCACATCTTCCTTAGGGATTTCCCCCAACTCAGCCCATGCTTCGTCAGCCAAGATTTCCACCTCAAGCCAAGCACGGTATTTATTTTCTTCACTCCAAATGTTCGCCATTTCTGGGCGAGAGTAACGTTCGATCATAATTAAGATATTAAGGGCGTTAAGCGGACAAAGTCAAAATAGGAGTTTAGACGAAGAAGCATCAGCTTCTAGGAAAAACTATCTTTTTGACCAAGTCCGTAGCCCGTATTCAGTTAAAGAATACGATGCCCTTGTTCCTTTCTTTTTTATTTATTTTACTTAAATTATATAACTAACATAGCCATTATTAGTAGTACACAAACAATTGCTCCTATACCAAAATAAATCCTTTGTTTTAAAGAATAATTGTTCTTGTCTCTATCGGCAGTAATACTATTTGTTGTTTGAGATTTCCAATCACTCGGTTCTCCCATCCCTAGAATTCCCATTACACAACCTATACAACATATTATTAACGATAGGATAAGCCAAAACTTCATTTATATTGACCACCCATCAATTTACTCTGTCTATATTCGAATGCTTCAGCGTTCTCATTTAATTCTATAGTCAACTCTTCGTGTTTATCTAAAAGTGCCTTAATTTTTTCAAATGGAACCTTGAAGTACTCTTTACGGTTATTTACTTTATTAACCTTATACTCACTAAGTTGATTATGTAATTCAGTCTCTAATGCAAAAGCTTCTTCACTAAAAATCAAAGCATGGACATCAAATTGAAAAGGTACTGATGCGCTACTTAATTCCCTGATGCGTTCAAGAGGTTCTAAACAACGAGTAACTCCAATTTTATAAACATCTTCACCAAAGGAACCAATGTTAGAAATAACATATACGTAGCCTGCAGTTGCATGACCTTCACGATAATCAATATCTTCTTCGATTTCATCTAGTTCGGATAATTTATCTTGATACTCAGATAACGGTCTCTGAAGTTCTTCAAGATCCTCACCAGTAGCATTTTTCAAAAGCTCCTCAACCTTAGAAACCATATTTTTAAAGTGGGTTCTATCATTTTCCAATTGCTTTCGGCGTGCTTTAATTTCAGCCTGAAGTTTTTTATCCTCACGCTCTTTTGCTCTTTGCTCACGAAGCAATTCTTTTTCTTCTTGCTTCTGTAGTTCAAACTCAGCAGCTAGACGCAATTCTTCAATTTTCAAGTTTAGATAGGGTATCGTAATTTCAATTTGATTACGTGAATACATTCTATTCAGTTGTTGGAATGCTTTCTTCAATGCCTGGATTTTCTTTTCGACATTCGAAACAGAAACTTTTACTAACAAGGCATCCGCCTCACCATTAAAACCACGAATAGCCGCTTTAATAAGCTGATTCTGCATTGCCTTCCCCTTGCTTTTATTATTATCTAAAACCATAGGTACTATAATTCTACCAGCCTGACCAGATTTAACTAAATCTTTCTGCTGTTTTCGCAAATTATCCAAAGCTTCCTTATATTTTGTGCTATCAGAAAACTTATACTGCCTCTCAAAGAATCCAAACTCTTGTAATCCAAGTGTGTCATTAGCTAAAGAAATCTCGTTCTGAATAGCAAATAATTCTGACCGCTTCTGAGATAACTCCGTATTTAATGAGACTATCTCGTCTGCTATCTTTATTTGAGCTTTTAAATCTGCCAATTTTGCTTTTTGAATAGCAATCTCTTGATTTAATCTCTGAATTTTATTTTCTAAAGCTTCATCTTTGGGTTTTCCAAAATTAAATATCGATATTAAGGTCTCCTATTCAAACTCCTCTTTCCCAATCCACACTGATGGATAGTGATCCAGTGTATTCAAATCAGTATCCAGAGGCAGATCATAGATGGCTAAATAGTTTTCAGGATATTGTGCAACTAGCTCTTCATACTTAGCTTTCACTTTTTCATGATCACTACTAGCATACAAGACTTCGACGACTGCTCCAGTCTTTTCTTTTTCAACAAATGCGTTGACGATGAGTTGAATCATAAAACCTCCTAAATCGAAATGCCCTTCATATTTGCTTCCAAAATGGGCATCTCAACACCTAACTCCTGACCTGTCTGATAGACACAATGACAACAGTAGAAAATATCCTGTTTATCATTGTGTAAGGTCATAATTTTTCGAGTCAGCTCATTTTTCGAAAACATGATTTTCATGGCTTTTCCTGCAATCCATGAGGGAATTTTGTAAGGTAAGAGTTCAGCTTTATAAAGCTTCAGATTTACACCACGTGCTTCTACGACTTTCAAAGCCTCTCGAATGGCCTTGATGGCCAATGATAATTCCGAAGAACTATTCATCAAGTTCAAAGCCAGCTGTTCTGGGTTTTCCAAATTTCCTGAACGCGCAGCTGTCGAAGTAACACCTGCGTTAATCGCCATGTGAATCCAAATCCACTCGACCATATCATGAGGAACTTCCCACTTCAAATCTGTAGAAGTCAGTAAATTCGTCAAATTAGAATAGTTAGCAATGTGTGCTTTTTGCTCACCTTCTAAGCATTAAATGGTAAAACAAGACATCATCCAAATGGTCCTCTTGCATGTGACCTCCAGCTGTCGGAAAAGCTAAAATATAGTCGTAGTCCCCTGCCCACTCCTGAACCTCTTTTCGAGTATTCCAGAAATTGCAGAAGAAAACGAGGGTGCCTTTGATATTATTTTTACGCAAAGTCTCCACTGCTTCTTTGACAAAGCCATGACGAACACTGAGAAAAATAAAATCGTATTCCGAATCAACTTCCGACACATGAACCTCATAGGTATCGTGTTTGTTTTCACCTTTGGAATGATAGCACCATCTAGCAAATCAACCGAGAGGGATTTGGGAGCATTGTTCCGCTTACTGTCTCTAAGGACATGTTCTACTTGATGACCTGCTTTTTGAAAAGCATAGGCATAAGTCGTTCCAATGACTCCGAGCCCTAGAATTGCTATTTTCACCTAAAAATCAATCCCTTTCCAGCAGTAGTTGTATGGCTTCTCTTGTTTAACAAATGCGTTGACGATGAGTTGAATCATAAAACCTCCTAAATCACAATTCAATGTCTAACTTTAAAATATCTCCTTTTTCTCCATAATGGAGAAGTCGCAGATATTCTCCCCAAACTCTGGACTTGCCAATGTCTGTTTTCATCCAGCTGTCCCGACCAATCTCAACATCCTTGTAAAAGGCATTGAAGGTATATGGGATGTAGCGAAGATGCTTTGGTAAGTGCTGAGCCAAGGTTCGCCATTGCCTACCAGTCGCGTGACTTTTGCAAATGAACATAACTGTCTCAACACTATTAAAATCAAAAATTTCTTTAGAAAACAATACGTTTTCTAAAGTATTGCTAGAGGAGTTTTCAAATTTAATCGCTTCTTCCGGAATGCTTGCAGCCAGCAGATGCTGGATAATAACCTCTGCCTCTGTATGTCCATTCCAATCTGGATGAGGCGTTCCTGTCAAACTTCGGCCACCGGTCACAATAATTCGTCTTACATAACCTTTTTGATATGCCTCAATAGCTTTTTCCCAGTGACCCGGGTGAGTTCCACTGAAGACAAATAAAACATCACACTGCTGAGGTTCGATTATTTTCCCAAAAACACTCTTAGTCAAAAAGGAGATTTCTTTATTGGAGAACTCTTTCGGAACTTCTGGACTTTTCGGAATAATCGGTTTCATCTATAACATTTCCTCCACAGATTTTTTTAAAAATCAATTCCTTTCCCAAATTCCTCAACCTTATCCGGTTCATCACTAAACAAAGTCACATGTCCCATTTTGCGGTTGTGCTTTGCTTCTAGTTTACCATATAAGTGGAGGTGAGCGCTTGGATTTTCTGTCACATATGTTTCAGCAACCTCGACGTGCTGGCCGAGGACGTTGAGCATGACAGCAGGTGCATGAAGGTGAATTGCTGGAAGCGGTGCTCCGAGAACGCCCAAGATATGTGTGTCAAACTGTGAAAAGTCACAGGCTTCGATGGAGTAGTGGCCTGAATTGTGCGGCCGTGGCGCAATTTCGTTGACGATGATATCATCAGCTGTCGCAAACATTTCCACACAGAGGGTACCAGAGAGGTTAAGTTGCTCAGCAATCTTCACTGCCATAGCTTCGGCCTTCTCAGACAGACTGTCAGAAATGCGAGCAGGCACGATAGTTTTAGAGAGGATGTTATTGCGGTGGATATTTTCCTGAACGGGGAAAACCGTCACATCCTTGCCATTACCAGACACGATGACCGAAATCTCAAGGTCGAAGTTAACGAACTCTTCCAAGACACACTCGGCCGAGTTAGCAAGTGCATTTGCCTCTTCCAAATCGTCGGCTGATGTGATGACTTTTTGACCGTGTCCATCGTAACCACCTGTCGCTGTCTTGAGGACGTATTTTTTAGAAAGGTCAATATCTTCCAAATCAAGGATAGATGTCACGACCTTGTAAGGTGCAACTCTCACTTTAGCCTTGTTTGAGAGGAAGTCCTTCTCAAAAATACGGTTTTGTGAAATACGAAGCAGGTCTGTTCCTTGTGGGAGCTGACCGTCTTTGATAACAGCGTCAAGGCCGTCAGCGTCGACATTTTCAAACTCATAAGTGAGAACATCACAGCGGTCTGCCAACTGGCGAAGGGCGTCTACGTCATCGTAGGGCGCCACGATGACCTCAGACACACGAGAAGATGGACAATCTGCTGCAGGATCAAGGGTAATAACCTTATGGCCCATGTAGATAGCTGAGATAGCCATCATCTGACCGAGTTGGCCACCACCGATGATACCAATGGTTTTAGTTAAGCTCATTTGTAGACTCCTCTGCGATTTTTCCTTGTTCTTCAGCAAAGTTAGCAAGCGCATCTGCAATGGCCTTGTCTTCTACTGAGAGGAGACGGAGGGCAAAGAGGGCAGCGTTTGTCGCACCAGCTTCACCGATAGCCATGGTTGCTACAGGTACACCACCCGGCATCTGAACGATAGAATAGAGCGAATCCACGCCACTAAGAGCTCGTGATTTGACTGGCACACCGATGACTGGAAGGGTTGTTTTAGCAGCAACCATACCTGGCAAGTGAGCAGCGCCACCAGCACCAGCGATGATGACCTTGATGCCACGGCTACGTGCTTCTTCGGCGTGTCTGAACATGAGGTCCGGTGTACGGTGTGCGGAAACAACTTTCTTTTCGTAAGCGACGCCGAAGTTGTCTAGGACTTCAGCGGTTTTTTGCATGGTTGCCCAGTCGGATTTTGAGCCCATGATGATGGAAATTACTGGTTTAGTCATAATTTTTCCTTTTCTTTTTTGATAATGGTCTTAGGTGGTGGGGACGGAAGCAAACCTTCGGTTTCATTCCTAAACTTTGAGCCTAAAGTCTCAAAGTTTCCCCCGACCAGAACAGGATCTGTTCTGGTCTTCTCACCACGGCGACCATTATCTTAGTTTGGCTCGCTTTCGCTCGCCTTTTACGCCTATGGTAGCTGATTATTTATTAGCCTTACTACCAATGTCATTTCGATAGAAGAGGCCTTCTGTGTTTTGTTTGTTGAGTTCGTTGTAGATGATGTTTTGGCCGTCTTTGACGCTGTCTGCTGTTGTGACCAACATGTAAACACGGCCTCCGTTTGAGAGAAGGTCTTGTCCATTTTCAGCGAATTTGGCACCGGCATAGTAAGTGATGGTGTCACCCTCTGTCTTGGCCGGCAACTTAACACCTTTTTCATAATCCAATGGGTAGCCGTTTGAGGCTACAACCACACCAAGTGTCACACCCTTATCCGTCCAAGCGATAGTTGGCTCTTTGCCATCCAAAATATCAGTGATATTTTGCGCAAAATCAGAAGTCAAACGAGGCAAGATGATTTGCGTTTCAGGATCACCAAAACGAGAGTTGAACTCGATGACTTTAGGGCCATCAGCTGTCAAGATAAGTCCCGCGTAAAGGACACCTGTGTAAGGTCGGCCTTCTTTAATCATGCCTTCAAGAACTGGCTTGACAATAGTGTCAACTGCTGTGTCAACCACGCTCTGTGGCAAGTGAGGAACTGGCGCATAGGCACCCATCCCACCAGTGTTAGGGCCCTTGTCCCCATCATAAGCACGTTTGTGGTCCTGAGCCGTTGGCATAATGTAGAATTTATCTCCATTGACAAAGACAAAGAGAGAAAACTCTTCCCCGTCAAGAAATTCCTCGATGACCACTCGCGCACCTGAATCACCGAATTTATTGTCCAAAAGCATCTCGTGAGCAGCTTCGACGGCTTGCTCAACTGTCTCAGCAACGACGACACCTTTACCAAGGGCCAATCCGTCTGCCTTGACGACGATTGGTGCGCCTTTTTCCTCGATGTATGCCTTGGCTTCCTCAAAATCTGAAAACGTGCCATAGGCTGCTGTCGGAACATCGTATTTGACCATGATTTCCTTAGCGAAATCCTTAGACCACTCCAGCTCAGCCGCAGCCTTGGTCGGACCAAAGGCTTTGAGTCCTGCCGCATTGAAATCATCCACGATACCAGCCGCAAGGGCATCATCTGGACCGATAAAGGTCCAAGCAATATCGTTCGCCTTTGCAAAATCAATCAGCTTAGAATGTTCGGAAATTCCGATATTGATCAAATCAAGACCATCTAATCGCATTCCATCATTACCAGGAGCCACGAAAACTTGCTCAACGTCCTTAGACTCCAATAATTTCTTGGCAATCGCATGTTCACGACCACCAGAACCAACAACCAAAAGTTTCATTTAAAAGCTACCTCAATATCAAATAAGACTAGGGGCAAATGCCCGTTAACGACAATCATTCGAAAAAAAATTAGCAATTTTCACGAATTATACATAACCATTATAACATATTTGTTCGGAGATATGGGTATGTATCCAAATTTGGACATAAAAAAGGCGGCCACTTGGACCGCCTCTTGGGAGATTATGAAAATGAAAAAAGTTATTTAGGATTGATGATAGTATATCCTGAGAAGCTTAAGGGAGCCTTAAACGCAAAAATATCTTCATTTTCCTGAAAAACTGCGAATAGGTAGGTGGAGGTTAAAATGAAGAAAAAATTACTAAATTGTCTCTTACCGCTAGCTTGTCTAGCGACTGTTTCGGTTTCGTGTGGCAGCTCTGCTCAGGCGGCTGTCCTCGGAGATGACTATCCTTCCTCTTGGAAATACGGTGGCTTCGGTGTCGATCCATGGACCATGTACTGGCGTCAGTGTACATCCTTTGTGGCCTATCGCCTCAGTAACACCAACGGTTTCACTCTGCCTGTAGGTTATGGGAATGCCATCACTTGGGGCAGTATCGCACGTGCCAATGGTCACCGTGTTGACATGAATCCTGCCGTAGGAAGTATCGCCTGGTTCTCGGCTGGTGTCAATGGAGCTGGTCATATGGGGCATGTCGCTTGGGTTGCAGAAGTTCATGGTGATCAGGTGACCATTGAAGAGTACAACTACGATGCGGGACAAGGCCCTGAGAAATACCACAAACGTAGCTTCCATAAGAGTCAAGTGTCTGGCTATATCCATTTTAAAGACCTCAATTCAGGAGCTCAAAATGGAAATCCTACTAACCCTTCTATCATAGTTGGTGATACGGTCCGCTTCACAGGGACCTTCCGTGTTACGTCTGTGTCAGGAAATACCATCACCAGCCAAGATTTAGCTGGAGGCACACCAACCAAACACAATATCGTTGATCCTGGACCGGTTCTTGAAGTTAATGGACAAGGTAATCCAACTTCAGACCAGTACCTCAATCCTGGTGAAACTTTTACCATTCCAGGTAATTTCAAAGTGCTTGCCATTGACCCACCAAGCGATGGTGTCCTCGTCCAAATTGGAAATCGCAAGACTTGGGTAATTCAGTCTGTCCTTGAAAAGGTTTAAATCTATTGAACAATCGTGAGAACGGTTGTTTTTTTTATGGTATGAAACAAAAAAAGCTCAGCAGATGCTGAGCTCTTAGGAGATTTATGAAAAAGAAAAGTTTTTTAGGATGGTATTAGTATATCTTGGGTAGCTTAAAGGAAACTTAAGGCATCTAAAAAGCATCCAATTGCTTGGATGCTTTATAAATTCTTAATGACGGAAGTGACGAACCCCTGTAAAGATCATGGTTAAACCATGTTTATCAGCCGCTTCAATTGACTCTTGGTCACGTACTGAGCCACCTGGTTGGATGATAGCTTTAATACCTGCTTTAGCGATTTCTTCCACGTTATCTGCAAATGGGAAGAAGGCATCTGAAGCAAGAACAGCACCATCAAGACGGTCTTTAGCTTGCTCAATGGCGATACGGACTGAAGCCACACGATTAGTTTGACCAGGGCCAACACCAAGTGTCATGTGGTCGTTAGTCACGATGATACCATTTGATTTAACGTACTTGATAGCTTTCCAAGCAAACTCAAGAGCTGTTGCTTCTGTTTCAGTTGGTTGGCGTTTAGTAACCACTTGCCAGTCAGCTGGACTTTCTTTAACAACGTCTTGGTTTTGAACGAGAAGTCCACCGACAACACCAGTGTATTCTGCTTCCACTTCGCTAGCATCTTGAGCGTCAAATGGCAACTCAAGGATACGCAAGTTTTTCTTCTTGGTTGTCAAGATTTCAAGCGCTTCGTCTGTGTAGCTTGGTGCAATGATGATTTCAAGGAAGACACCGTGCATTTTCTTAGCCGTCGTAGCGTCAACCTCACGGTTGAGGACTACAATACCACCGAAGATTGAAACTGGGTCAGCTTCATAAGCGTAGTCCCAAGCTGTTTCAATGTCATCAGCTTGACCGATACCACATGGGTTCATGTGTTTGAGAGCCACAACTGTTGGACGGTCTTTGAAATCACGGATGATACGGATAGCAGCATCAGCATCACGGATATTATTGAATGACAATTCTTTACCGTTAAGCTGTTTAGCTGAAGCAATTGAGTAAGCCGTTGGCAAACCTTTTTGGTAGAAGTCTGCGTCTTGTTGAGGGTTTTCACCGTAACGCATTGGTTGCTTAAGGTCATAAGTCAAAGTGAGTTTTTCAGGTTTTGTTTCACCCACTTGAGCTGTGAAGTATTCTGCAATCAAAGCGTCGTATGAAGCTGTGTGACGGTATACTTTTGCTGCCAAACGTTGGCGAGTTTCGTAAGTTGTTTCACCGTTTGCTGCCAATTCGTCAAGAACAACCGCATAGTCAGCAGGGTCTACAACAACTGTTACGCTAGCATGGTTTTTAGCTGCTGAACGAAGCATTGATGGACCACCGATATCGATATTTTCAACTGCGTCAGCGTAAGTCACGTCTGGTTTGAGAATGGTTTCCTTGAATGGATAAAGGTTTACCACAACAAGGTCAATCAATTCGATATTATTGTCCTTAGCCGCTTGAAGGTGGCTATCGAGGTCACGACGAGCGAGGAGACCACCGTGGATATTTGGGTGAAGGGTCTTAACACGTCCGTCCATCATTTCTGGGAAACCAGTCACATCGTCAATGGCGATAGTGTCTACCCCAGCATTGTCAAGGGCAACTTTGGTACCACCTGTTGAGATGATGTCCCAACCGAGTTTTTTGAGTTCTTGGGCAAATTCAACGATGCCCGCTTTGTCTGAGACTGAAATAAGTGCTCGTTTAGTCATTTCTCTCTTTTCCTTTTTTAAAAAGTTCTTTATCTGCTATAGTCGAAAATTATCTTTCATCTCTAGCGCTTTCTTATTTTCTCGCTACACCCAAACTATCCAAGACTTCTGGATAGAGCTTGTACTCTGTTTCGTGGATGCGAGTTTCGAAAGTATCAAGGGTATCACCTTCAAGACGTGGCACACGGACTTGTTTGATGACCTTACCTGTGTCCACACTAGAATCCACCCAGTGAATGGTCACACCAGACTGGGGCACGCTAGCATTCCAAGCATCTTCAATACCATGAGCCCCTGGAAATTCAGGGAGATAAGCCGGGTGAATATTGATAATACGGCCTTCATAAGCTGCTAGCAAGGTTGGGCCGACGATTTTCATATAACCGGCCAAACAAACCAAATCAATCTGGTAATCATCCAAGAGCTTGACGATAGCCTCTTCATAAGCTGCTTTATTGCCAAATTCCTTGAGTTCAAAGGCATGGCTAACCACACGAAGGTTTTTGGAACGTTCTAAGACATAGGCATCACGGTGATCTGAAAAGACAAATTCTACTGGAAATTGTTCTGCAATCACCTGGAAGTTTGAGCCGTTGCCAGAGGCAAAAACAGCAATCCTTTTAGCCATTATTTAATCACCACACTTGCGCCATCTTTCTTCACAATACGACCGATTTCATAAACAGGTTCGTCAATAAGTTCTTTGACACGTTCCACATTTTCTGGTTTAACCGCAAGCATGAGACCAATACCCATGTTGAAGATTTCAAACATCTCTTCATGTTTGATTTCCCCATATTTTTCAAGGGCTTTGAAAATTGGAAGAACTGGCACTTTGCTTTCATCAATTTCAGCAGCCAAGTCATCTGAGAACATACGTGGTACATTTTCGATGAAACCACCACCTGTGATGTGGGCAATACCATTAACCAATTCTTCTTTGATGAGTGGCAAAGCTACTTTGACGTAGATACGAGTTGGTTCAAGAAGAACGTCTTTAAGTTTTTTGCCTTCAAGCTCTGGGAGAACTTCTTCACCTGTGTAATCAGCAAAGACACGACGCACGAGTGAGTAACCGTTTGAGTGGATGCCACTTGAAGCAAGTCCAATAAGCACATCACTTTCAGCTACTTTGGAACCATCGATGATTTGTGATTTTTCTGCGATACCTACCGCGAAACCAGCCAAATCATAGTCATCTTCACCATACATACCAGGCATTTCAGCCGTTTCCCCACCAATTAGGGCTGCTCCAGCTTGCACACAACCTTCAGCAACACCAGCAACGACTTGTTCCAATTTAGCTGGTTCATTTTTACCAGTTGCGACGTAGTCAAGGAAATAAAGGGGCTCAGCACCTGCAGCGATGATATCGTTAACACACATAGCGACACAGTCTTGACCGATAGTATCATGTTTGTCGTACTTAATAGCAAGCATGAGTTTAGTACCGACACCATCTGTACCTGAAATCAAAATAGGTTCTTTGACACCTGTTTTTGAAAGGTCAAACATACCACCGAAGCCACCGAGAGCTCCCATGACACCTGCACGCTCTGTACGGGCAACGTGTTTTTTGATACGTTCAACAACTTCATAACCTGCTTCAACATCCACACCCGATTGGGCATACGCATTTTTATTTGTCATTTGTTTATTCCTTTTCTTTTTTCGAGAAAGATTGCGACGTATTTTTAGATAAACCACCTTTTTATCTAAAAATACTAGTCAGGTCCCTAGATTTGCCCCCTTAGGGAAAAGCATCTACTGACAAATGCTTTAGCTTTTAGTCAGTGGTGAGACGTGTCGCGTAAGCATTTTTAGACATAATTTTTTACTCTTTTTTTCTACACTGCTCTTAATAGAAAGAAGTGTGTTCTTTCAAACTTTCCAAATAGCGTTCTTCGTAGTCATACAATGGTGTTGGATATTTGCCATCGAAGTAAGCCACACAAAGGCCACCGTTTGGGGCATCTGTGTCAATTCCAATAGAATCAATCAAGCCATCAATTGACAAGTAAGTCAAGCTATCCGCACCAATGATTTCGCGTATTTCCTCAACTGTATGGTTGGCCGCAATCAATTCCTTACGTGTTTGAATATCAATACCGTAGAAACATGGGTAGGCAAGAGCTGGGCTACCGATTGCCACGTGGACCTCTGTTGCTCCTGCTTCTTTTAGCAAATTAACGATACGACGTGATGTTGTCCCACGTACAATAGAGTCGTCAATCATAACCACACGTTTGCCTTTAACAACACCTGATACGGCAGAGAGCTTCATACGAACCCCTTGCTCACGTAATTCTTGTGTTGGTTGGATAAAAGTACGTTGGGTGTATTGGTTTTTTATCAAGCCCATTTCATTTGGCAAGCCTGATTCTTCCGCAAATCCCATGGCTGCACTAAGTGATGAATTAGGCACACCAACGACAATATCTGCTTCATGTTTGAACTCACGTGCTAATTGAGCACCCATACGTTTGCGAGCTGTATGGACATTGACCCCTCGGATATTTGAATCAGGACGGGCAAAGTAGATATACTCCATTGAGCAAACAGCCAATTGAGTGTCCGTTGTATAGTTATCGTAAGTGATGCCGTTATCATCGATGATAACAACTTCACCTGGATTTACATCGCGAATCCACTCTGCTCCAACTACTTCAAAGGCACAGGTTTCAGATGAAACCACAATAGCTCCATTGGCCATCTTACCAATAGAAAGGGGACGAAAACCATTTGGATCCAAGGCTGCAATTAGCTTGTCCTCAAGCATGAGGAGGTAAGCAAATCCACCTTTAACAGTGTTCAAAGCTTCTTTCACCTTACCCATAAAGGATGGGTTGTGGCTATGACGAATCAAGTGAGCCAAAATTTCTGAGTCAGAAGTTGAGCTAAAGATTGCCCCATTTTTTTCTAATTCACGTCTAAGTGACTCTGCATTGGTCAAGTTTCCGTTGTGAGCAAGTCCAAACTGATTGTCATAAAACTTAAACAAGAAAGGTTGAATATTGTCTACAGAAGCTTCACCAGCAGTCGCGTAACGAACATGACCGATAGCAGCCGTTCCAGTTAGCTTGTCCAAGTTGGCTGGATCACGGAAAACTTCTGAGAGAAGCCCCATATCACGATGACGCTTCAATTGACCCGCATCATTTGAGAGAATTCCTGCTCCCTCCTGACCACGGTGTTGGAGACTGTGAAGTCCGAAATAAGTTAATTTGGCAGCATCTGGGTGACCCCAGATACCAAAAACACCACATTCTTCATTAAGAGATTTAACTTCGTATGTCATTTTTTATACCTTTTATTTTTGATATTTTCCTAATGCAAGGCGAATGATAGTAACTGTCACCAACCTCTCATCCACAAATTGGAAGTCAAGTTTTCAAGCTCTTTAGAACCACTGCCATATCGAAAAATATCATTACCGAGTGCACTTGGCGCTCTATTATTTTCCAGTAAAGTATTTGACTGCTGACGCAAAGAGGTGTTGGTCTTTATTTCCTGGAATATTTTGGAAGAGACCGTCTTCGAAACGTTCTGAGTGACCCATCTTACCAATAATTTGACCATTCTTACTTGTGATACCTTCGATAGCATTCACAGATCCATTTGGATTATATTTAGAATTCATACTTGGTTTACCTTCGAAGTCAACATATTGGGTAAAGATTTGACCATTGTCACGAAGCTCTGCGAATTCCTCAGCTGTCACGACAAATTTACCTTCACCGTGTGATACTGGGATAGCATGGATGTCACCAACTTCTACTCCGGCAAGCAATGGTGAGTTAGTATTGGCAATACGTGTTTCAACCATCTTAGCCACGTGTTGGTTGGCATCATTGTAGAAGAGGGTTGGACTAGTACAGCTTGCATCCTCAAAGTTACCGTATGGAAGAAGACCTGATTTAACAAGGGCTTGGAATCCGTTACAGATACCAATAATCAAACCACCACGTTCGATGAAGCTATCAATGGCTGCACGTACTTTTTCATTTAGCAAGATGTTAACGATGAATTTAGCTGATCCATCTGGTTCATCGGCTGCTGAGAAACCACCTGCAAAGAAGATAATATTCGCTTTTTCGATATTGTCAACCATGGTGTCAACAGACTTGACAATCGCCTCTTCATTAAGTGTCACAAATGGTACCAAGTTGACTTTTGCACCTTCTTTTTCAAAGGCCTTAGCTGAATCGTACTCAGAGTTAGTACCTGGGAATACTGGTATGTAAACCACTGGTGTCTCAACTGTTTCTTTAGCTTTGATCACAGCATCAGATGCCACAACAGGTACTTCTTCCAACTCAGTTGCTTGTGCAAATTCCGTTGGGTAAACCTCTTCCAATTTACCTTGGAAGGCACTGTCAAGTTTGTGTCCATCAAGCGTTACACCATTGACAGTAAGTGTAAAGTCAGCTGTTGTTTGTCCAATCTTGGCAAAACCTGAAATCTCTTCCGGAGATGTGAAGACGAATCCACCCAATTGAGCTGTCAAGGCAGTCTCAAGATTTTCAAGGGTTACAGTGGCACCAATATGGTTACCGAATGTTGCAAGTGCAAGAGCTTCAACCACACCACCATATTTAACTGCTGATGCAGCCGTGACTTTATGGTCAGCTTGGATAGCTTCAAATTGAGCAAAGTTAGATTTAATAAGATCGAAGTCAATTTCTTGTGCCAAAGCTTGACCTGGGATGTAATAGATATTTTCACCAGCGGCTTTAAATTCTGGAGAAAGAACCTTACGGCTATCTGCAGTTGTCACCCCAAAAGCAACCAAGGTTGGTGGTACTGTCAATTCTTCAAAGGTACCAGACATTGAGTCTTTACCACCGATAGATGGCAAACCAAGTTGGATCTGAGCTTCAATGGAGCCAAGAAGAGCTGAGACTGGTTGACCAAAACGCTCTGCTTGTTTATCCATACGCTCGAAGTATTCTTGATAAGAGAAACGAGCCTTTGACCAGTTTGCACCAGCAGCAACCAAACGAGCAGTTGCTTCGATGACCGCGTAAGCCGCACCATGATATGGAGACCATTCTGCTACATAAGGGTTGAATCCTTGCGCCATGACAGAAGCAGTTGTTGTCACACCATGTTGGACTGGCAATTTCTGTACAGAAGCTTCAGTTGGTGTGATTTGATAGCGACCACCTAGTGGGTGATTGACTGTTGAACGACCAACTGAGCTATCAAAGATGGTTTGCAACCCTTTTTGACTAGCATGGTTCAGGTCAGCCAAGACTTCAAGAGTATCCGTTTCAAGTGTTTCAGCAGATGTTTGACGTTCTTCTGGAAGCTTGACATCCTTGTCAACTACCTTAGCATCTACAACTACACGCACACCATTTGTATCAAGGAAACGACGTTCCAAATCAACGATGGTTTCGCCATTCCAGTGCATGACAAGATTTGGTTTTTCAGTTACTGTTGCAACGACAACAGCATCAATATTTTCTTTATTACATTCAGCAACAAATGCATTTACATCTTCTGGACGAACCACTACAGCCATACGCTCTTGAGATTCAGAGATAGCAATTTCTGTACCGTTCAAGCCTTGGTATTTCAATGGCACTTTGTCTAGATCAATTTCAAGACCATCTGCCAATTCACCGATAGCAACACAGACACCACCAGCACCAAAGTCATTTGATTTCTTGATAAGACGTGTTACTTCACCGTTACGGAAAAGACGTTGAATCTTACGTTCTTCGATGGCATTCCCTTTTTGAACCTCAGCAACAGCTGTTTCAACAGATTCAACTGTTTGAACTTTAGATGAACCTGTCGCACCACCGACACCGTCACGTCCAGTCTTACCACCGAGCAAGATAATCACATCACCTGCTTCAGGTTTTTCACGAACAACATTTTCCTTAGGAGCCGCACCGACAACGGCACCTAGCTCCATACGCTTAGCAACGAAACCTGGGTGGAAGTATTCACGAACATAGGTTGTTGCAAGACCAATTTGGTTACCGTATGAAGAATAACCGTGAGCTGCTGTCTTAGAAATCACTTGTTGTGGCAATTTACCAGCAAGAGTTTCAGCAATTGGTGTTGTAATATCACCAGCACCTGAGATACGCATGGCTTGGTAAACATATGAACGCCCTGACAATGGGTCACGAATGGCACCACCAATACAAGTAGCCGCACCACCAAATGGTTCAATTTCAGTTGGGTGGTTATGAGTTTCGTTTTTGAACATGAGAAGCCATGGTTCTTTCACACCATTGACATCCACTTCAATTTCAACTGAGCAAGCATTGATTTCATCAGATACTTCCAGGTCATCCAAACGACCATTGGCACGCTCGTAACGACAAAAAATAGTCGCCATATCCATCAAGGTTTGAGGTTTTTCTGTACGTCCCAACTCATCACGCATGGCAATATACTTGTCATAAGTCGCTTGCAATTGTTTTTCAAATTTAGAAGCTGAGAAGTCGATGTTTTTCAACTCAGTCTCGAAAGTTGTGTGACGGCAGTGGTCAGACCAGTAAGTATCTAAAACCTTAAGCTCAGTTTCAGTTGGTACACGTCCAATAGACTTGAAGTAATCTTGAATGAAGAGAAGGTCATCCACTTCCATTGCCAATCCTTGCTCTGCCTTATACTTAGCAAAATCTTCTGCCGTATAGCTTTCAAAGAAATCCAAGCTTGGAATGGTCTTGTCAGACTCAAAGAAATCCTGTTTCGCAATGCCAACAGTGATATCTTTGAAACGAGAATCCACTGGGTTCAAGAGGTAGTTTTTGACAGCTTCCAACTCATTCGCATCAATATCCTTGTTAACCAAGTAAAGTTGCGCTGTGTTCACTGTTACATCATTTGAACTACCAAGCAAAAGCAAAGCTTCTTGTGAAGAGGCGGCACGTTGATCAAATTGACCAGGCAAACTTTCAATAGCAAAGAAAGCATACTTCTCAAGATCAGCCTTAACCGCAGCTTCATCCAAAACAGTATCAGTCACTTGCTCAGAGAAGATGTGTTTTTCCGCACGCGCAAACAAGTCCTCTGCCAAATTAAAGACATCGTAAACCTGAACGATACGAAGATCATTCAAAGTTTTCAACTGAAGATTATGCTGTAATTCTTTTACTAAATAGTCCGATTTCACACGAAAATCAGTTTTTTTCTCAACGAAAATACGTTTATCCATTTTATTTCCTTTATCTATTTCTACTTAAAGATTGTAATGAAGACCAAGTATTCTATTTGTAAAAGGCTACTTCAATCCTTGCAATTTTTCTAATACAACTTCATAAACATCTGTCAAGCTTCCAAGATCACGACGGAAAACATCCTTGTCCATATGGTGCCCTTCAGCATCCCAGAGGCGGCAGTTATCTGGTGAGAATTCATCTGCCAAGATAATCTTGCCATCCTTATCAAAACCGAATTCCAATTTGAAGTCAATCAAACGAAGACCAATTTGTGCAAACCAATCTTTAAGCAATTCATTGATACGAAGCGTTTCTTCCTTGATATAAGCAATTTGTTCATCATTGGCAATATCCAAGAACTTCACATGCTCATCATTGATGAATGGGTCATCCAAATCATCGTTCTTGTAGTAAAATTCAACGATTGGAGTTTTCAAGTCCAAACCTTCTTCAACGCCAAAACGTTTAGAAAAAGAACCCGCAGTCACATTACGAAGAACAACCTCCAAAGGAATAATAGTAACTTTCTTGTTAAGTTGTTCGGTATCAGAAATACGTTCGATAAAGTGAGTAGCTACTCCCGCAGCATTCAATTTTTCAAAAATAAGAGACGAAATCTGATTATTTAGCACACCTTTTCCTTTAATAGTTTCCTTACGAGCACCATTAAGCATGGTTGCCTGGTCCTTATAGACCGACTTAATCACATTTTCGTCTTCTGTACTATAAATATCTTTAGCTTTCCCAGTATAAATCAGTTGGTTTGACATGGAATTGTTCGCCTTTCAAGTTTATTCGTCTTAATTATACCACACCATAATCCAAAAACCAACATATAGCAAACTTTATTACTTTAGTAAAAAACAACGTTCGTATTTTGGTTCTTTTTTAGAGTTTCTTAATAATAATGTATAGAAAAAAGGAGTGTGACAGAACTAAATCCATATAACATTTAGTTTCTTGCCTCACTCCAACAAAATAACAATCGTATAGTACACAACTATTATATTATTATGTCTAGCTTTCTTATTCTTTATTCAATTACTCAGACAAATAGTCCAACAAATCAGCTACCTTAACCATATGGTCAATAGTATCATCGGAAATCTCAAGGTCGAACTCATCCTCCAAATTAATAATGAATTCCATAAGCTCTATGGAGTCCACACCCAAGTCATCTAATTTGGTATCTTCGGTTAATACAATGTCCTCTTTACCCATCTGCTCTTGAATAACGAGCTGCATTTTCTGAAGAATTACTACTCTACTCATCAGTTAGCCTCCTCTTTCGGACTAAAGGCTTCAACTAGTTGCTCAACAACCTTAGTATCAAGCATCATACGAACCTGCTTAATAGTGTAGTAAACCGCCTTAGTATCACTAGATCCATGACATTTTACTACGGGAGCTTTAAGGCCAAAGAGAACCGCACCTCCAGCGCTAGAGTAATCCATAGTCTCTTTCATACCTTTTAGGCTATCTTTCAAAAGGAAAGCACCTAACTTAGCTTTAAGACCACCATTCATAATAGCTGACTTAAGAGTCTTCATGGCACCAAGTCCCATTCCTTCAATCGCCTTAAGAACTGCATTCCCTGTGAAACCATCAGCTACGACCACATCAGCAGCTCCAGACATGATTTCACGCGCCTCAACATTACCAATAAAGTTAATACTTTGCTCCTTAGATAAGAGCTCAAAAGCCTCCTTACGAAGACTATCCCCCTTTGTTTCCTCAGTCCCATTATTAAGGAGACCTACACGAGGACTGGCAATTCCACGCACATTTTTAGCATAGAAAGATCCTAAAGTAGCATATTGATGCAAATGGCTAGCTGTATTTTCCGCATTAGCACCTAAATCAAGCATATCAAAGGGTTGACCAGTAAAACTCGGCATTGTTGACATAAGACCCGGACGCTCAACTCCCTTAATACGTCCTACCACGAAGAGACCTGCAGCCAGAAGGGCACCTGTATTTCCCGCAGAAATCACGGCACCTGCTTTTTTCTCCTTAACAGCCTGTGCACCTAAGACCATTGAAGCTTTTTTCTTCTTACGAATAGCTTTAGCTGGCTCATCATCCGAATTTATCTTTTCATCAGTATGCACAATGCTCACACGTTCATTCGCTGTCAAATAGGTCTTAATTTTAGCTTCATCACCATAAAGCTGGATTTCAATATCTTTGAAATCTGCTATAGCTTGGTTGACACCCTCTACAATTGCTTGTGGCGCATTATCGCCACCCATAGCATCCACTGCAATTACATGCATAGCATTCTCCCTTTTGTCCTCTGCCATCAAACATAAACTCAGATTTCTATCAATAAAATATTATGTAACTAAAATAGACTAGTTCACTGTTTCTAGCAGAGTCTTTCAGCTTATTATCTTCTTATTATAGCACGAACTGATCCGCATTTTAACCCCTGAGACTGAAAACCATTACTTTCCTGTTTCACGTGAAACAAAAAGAAGATAATGTCTAGTCAGCACTATTTTCTTTATTCATAATATGCCCCCAAGAATTTAGATTATCAATAAACTTCTTACTTTTAAGATTTATTCCAACATAATTATCATAGAGGTCATCAATAAACTGTCGTAGCTTTCGTTTCATGTCATCCTTAACAGATATACTTCTCAATTCTTCAAAAGAAAGCTCCTGAAAACGATCTAAAAGATAAGGTACATTAGGGTCTAAGTGGCTACGCCTTTCATCCTCTGCATAGTGATTTGGACAAAGTGGCCCGGAGAACTTATACGAGAAATCAAAAGGAAGGCCTACACGATGGCAAAAGACACACTCGTGAAAATTCAAGCGTACGCCGAAACGGTCTAAAACCTGAATCTCAAAGATATTAGTCAAGATTTCATAATCCAAGCCTTCTTCCATTAATTCAAGTGTTTTCTCCAAAAATGCAAACAATTGCGCATCTGTCACACCATCAGCAATAGCAGCATCTGTCAGAGCAGCTAAATAAGTCGCATAAGACAGCTTGAAAATATCGTTTGTAATTTCCTTGAAGGATTCTGCTTGACTATAATCCTCTATGAAAGATAAACCCTCATCATTTACAGTCATCATGAATTCAGCGATGGTTAAAGGTTGAAACACAGCACTTAATTTACCTGACCCACCACCTCTAACAAAAAACATCCGTTTACCAGCTTTCTCGGTAAAAATCTTAACCAGCTTATCATTCTCACGATAATTACGATTGAAGAGGACAAGCCCTCTACTCCCAAGCTTCTGCATGTTCTTCCATAAACTCTCTCAAACGAGTCATAGCTGTTTCAATAGTATCCATGCTAGCTGCATACGACAAGCGAACATAGCCTTCGCCATACTTCCCAAAAGCAACCCCTGGGATAATCGCAATAGCCTTTTCACGAGCAAAGTCTTGACAGAACTTAAAGGAGTCATGATTATATCCTTCTGGAATCTTAGCAAAGATATAGAAAGCACCATCAGGTTTAATAATTTTGAAACCAAGTTCAGTCATTTTTTCAAGAATATAATCACGACGCTTCAAATACTCAACTTTCATTGGTTGGGCATCATCCTTACCAGCAGATAAGGCTTCAATAGCTGCAAATTGTGCCATAGTAGCTGCAGCTGTTACCAAATACTGGTGACTCTTAATCAACTGAGCCGTCAAAACTGCAGGTGCAAAAATCAAACCAATACGCCACCCCGTCATCGCATGAGATTTAGACAAACCATTAATAAAAATTGTTTGTTCCGGCAAATACTCAGCAATAGATACATGTTGGTCCACATAAGTTAGCTCCGAGTAAACTTCATCACTAACAACAAAAATATGGTATTTTTTCAGAACTTCAGCCAAATCCTCAATCTGTTGACGTGAGTAAGTCACACCTGTTGGGTTAGTTGGGTAGTTAAGCAAAACGGCTTTAAGCTTATCACCCTGCTCCAAAATTGCCTTTTCTAACATCTCCGGAGTTAAAACAAAATCATTAGCTGTTGTATCAATTTCAACAATTTCAGCACCAACTATATTTGCAATCGGCTCATATCCCGGATAGGCTGGTGCGGGTAAAAGAATCGTATCTCCTGGCTCCAAAATAGCAGTCAAAGTTGCAGAAAGGGCTTCTGTAGCTCCAATAGTCACCAAAATTTCATTATCTGGGTTATAAGTAAGATTATATTTTTCCTTAACAAAATCTGCCGCAGCTTGACGCAAAGCAGGAAGTCCTGCCATACCTGTATAGTGAGACTGGTTAGCATCGATAGCAGCTTTAGCTGCTTCTTTCACATGATCTGGAGTCGTAAAATCAGGTTCACCAAGTGTCAACTTTTTGATACCTGGTACATCTGAAATTGATTGGTCAAACTGACGAATCATCGAAACTTCAATCTTATCTAAATTTTTATTAAAACGTTGTGTTAAATCCATCACTGTCACCTCTTTGCAATTATGCCTTACATTATATCAAAAACTAAAACGCATTTAAACACAAAAAAAGCTAGCCTGGGCTAGCTTTAGTCTATTTATGGCCCATTTCAAACAAAGGTGACAATGGACGTTTTTCATGAATACGAATAATTGCCTCTGAAATCAAATCAGCAATTGAAATTTGTTCAATTTTATCAATCAAACGTTCTTCTGGAAGATAAATCGTGTCCAATACGACAAGCTTCTCAATAGCAGAGTTTTGAATATTATCAAGTGCTGGACCTGACAATACAGGGTGCGTACATGAGGCATAGACATGAGTCGCACCAGCTTCAGCAAGTGCATCCGCCGCATGACAGATTGTACCCGCAGTATCAATCATATCATCAATCAAGATACATGTTTTACCTTCAACATTACCAATGATATTCATAACCTCAGAAGTGTTCATTTTATCAACACTACGACGCTTATCAATGATTGCGATTGGTGTTTTCAAACATTGAGCAAGTTTTCGTGCACGAGTCACACCACCATGGTCTGGAGAAACAACAACAACATCATCTCCAGTAAGACCAGCACGATCAAAGTAATCTGCGATAAGTGGCGCACCCATCAAATGGTCTACAGGAATATCAAAGAATCCTTGAATTTGAGAAGCATGGAGGTCAACTGTCAAAAGTCGATTAACACCTGCAACCTCAAGCATATTAGCAACCAATTTAGATGTTATTGGCTCACGTGAACGTGCCTTACGGTCTTGACGTGCATAACCATAATAAGGCATAACAACACTGATTGTTTCTGCACTTGCACGTTTTAGCGCATCAACCATAATCAAGATTTCCATCAAGTTATCATTTACAGGAGAGCTTGTAGATTGAAGAATAAAAACGTGATGACCACGGATAGATTCTTCAATATTAACTTGAATCTCACCATCTGAAAATTCACGAACACTTGATTTTCCGAGTTCAATACCCATTTTATCAGCAACTTTTGCTGCTAATTCCTGGTTAGACGATAAAGCAAACAACTTCAAATTCGTATAAGACATGATTTCCTCCAAAATATCTACTAACCCATTCTACCTTTTTTTAGATTGATTTTCAATGCAAAATAAATGGTGTCACAGTAACTTAACAAGACTAAAAAGATTTAACCTTAACCTCGACATTTTCCCGTCTAAAAGCAGTTCCAGAAAGTAAAGACATTTTGCCATAAAATAAAAACGATTCGAGAAAATGGCTCTATAATTTCTGTAGT
>DOTL01000033.1 GCA_003521145.1 Streptococcus sp.
TCAGAACTTCACGGTTCACTTGAAGCATCAAAGCATTCAGTCTACAGAGGCCAAAACCGTTACAGAAACTATTCATTATCAAGACGCTGGTAATCAAACTCCTGCTGATAAAACCGCTCAAGTGACCTTTACGCGTCAAGTCTCAACTGATACGGTTACAGATGAAAAGACCTATGGGTCTTGGTCAGCTGGTCAAAGTTTTGCGGCAGTGACTAGCCCAGTTATTAAGGGTTATACGCCAGATCGAGCTGAAATTGGGGCACAAATTGTGAGTGGTGATGCTAGTGATCTTGAATTCACGGTGATTTATACCAAGGATGCGCCAACAAAACCAGTTAATCCAAGTCAACCAACGACGCCGGCAAAACCGGTTCAGGCTGGTCAAGCGGCGGCTACTAATTTTGTGGACCAAAGGTTGCCTCAAACTGGTGAAACTGATCAACAACACATGACGCTGAGTGGCTTATTACTATTAGCAATGAGTAGTGTGTTAGGATTCTTCGGAATGACTAAGCGGCAGCGCAAAGAATAGGATGATATTATATGCTAAATCATCGGCAAACTAAGATCCAGTTTGAGATCTTAGCAACCCTACAGGCTATTTAGAAACAAGCATACCAGATGTTATTGCAAGGGCTGACCACAACTGTTTTCTCAATGCGTGACTGGGAAATATTAATCTATCTGGAACAATACGGAAGCCACTGCTAGTGAATTAGCTAATGCGTTCATGGTTACGCGCACACTAATTTCCAAAAACACTTGGCGACTGATTCAAGATAATTTAATTCAATCACAAGTAAATCAAACTGATCGACGAATTGTGCGGCTAACCTTGACTACTAATGGTCAAGAAACTGTCCAAAGGAGCGTTCGGCTAGTGCAAGCAAATTTAAAAAATTTCAACCAAAGTCACGATTTGGAGAAGTTGACTAAACAAGTGGAAACTTTGTCACAACAACTGGCTAAGATAAATTAAAAGTTTTTCAAAGTAAGTAAAGTTGCCTAAATGTAAATAAAGATCGGTCCGTTAAACCCCTTGGGATTGAGCGGGCCGGTCTTTTATTGAAGTTAAGCAAATTTAAATATTAAGATTATTTGGACCAATGTCAAATATTTAAACACAAAATGAGCTATATTTTCTTAAAATAATTTTCTTCTTTCTGATTTGAAATTAAACCATTGTTGGCGGAATGAGGATTATAATTGTTATAAAATTGTTCGATGTATTCAAAGCAAGAGAGTTGAACTTCTTGAATGGAGTGATAAGTTCTGCGATTAATTTCTCGTTGTTTAAGATACTTGAAAAAGACCTCAGTGACGGCATTTATCATAAGGATATCCAGGCTTGGAGTAAGAAGCAGACAATTAATGCTCATCTAATAACTTTCTAAAGGAAGCTGATTTAAATTGGCTTGCTTGATCCGAATGAAAAATAATTGGTTCCTTAGGTTTCCTCTTATTTATAGCTATTTCTAAGGTGCCACAGGCGAGTTTGCCATCAATCCTATCACTTACTTTCCACGCAATACATTTCCTTGAGTAGAGGTCAAGAATAGCACAGAGATAAACATGTCGCTTAGGTCCTATAGAGATATAAGTGAAATCTGTTGTACAAACTTGATTTGGGGAGTTCGGGTTAATTCTTGTTTAAGCAGATTATCGGAAGAAAATACAGGAGATTTATTTGATTTAAGGGGAAGGCCAAGTTACAAATGATGCGTGTGATTGCTGAATTGGAATGTAATCTATTAGCTAATCGAGTCCGCGGTCGAAATACTATCCGTACAAAATATTGGTAGTATTTGATTGAAGAGACAAATTGGTTCAATAACCTGTTTGTCTTTTTTTTAGTACGACGGGCAAGTTGAAAATATAGTCAATATCCCCTAGGGGATCCGCTACTGTTGAACTAATAGCGACTCCCGATCCGGTTTATTGTGAGGTATTGGGGAGAGGAAAGAAAGTGAAATCATGGCATTATGAACAGAAATGTGATACTAATACGTATTCAGCAGATTAGGTGGCTAGGAACGCTAAAGTCCAGTAAAGTAGTCGTTATCTGTAGGTTTAAATCACGATTGTAAATAAGGGAAAATACAATAGAATATAGAAATACAAAAAGTGGTTGTCAACTAAAGGTTGATAACCACTTTTTATCGTCATTTTGTTACATTCCCATCTTGTTTGAGGAAATGGATAATGGTTGTTTTCAATTCATCAAAATTTCCTTGAAACGTTGCAATTTCAACTGTCTTTTCAAGTCCATCCTGTAAGGAAAGATTGGATTGGTAACCATTCATTGCTAGAAACATATGCAAGGCAAGAACAACAGTTCGTTTATTGGCATTATAAAAAGGATATTTTTTAATCAAATTTATCCAGATAATAGCAGCTTTACTGTAGATATCTGGATAGAGAACTTTGCCGAAAATCTCTTGTTTAGGCTGTTCAACAATCATTCGAAGACTGTTTGGATCAGCAATGCCAACAGGTTCATTAGGAGAATATTTGCCAATAACCATGACATTGATTTTGATAATATCTTCAGCAGTTAGATATCTCATCTATCCACCAATTCTTTCAAAAGCTCATCGTATTGGTTCATGGCTTTTTCTAGTTCCTTATCAAAATCAAATTTTGGCTCAGCTTTACGAATGATGACGTTATTTCCTGAAGTGACGAATTCAATTTCTTCTCCAATTTCTGCTCCAAGAGTTTCTTTAATTTTATTGGGAATTGTAATGACAGTACTATTTCCTGTTTTTCTCAAGATAACATTCATGGTTCTACCTCCGTTTGTATATACAATATAAAATTAACTTACAAAAAAAGTAAAGTAAATACATTTGTTTTTCTCAATTATATAAGCTCCGAAAACTCATTTTTGATAACCCTTTGTCTGAAATAATAGGTTATAAGTGATGAGAAACGAATAAAGTATCTAATAGGTGCTTGGTATTACTGACATTTATCAAAGAATGATAAATGAGACAAAAAACCAGGTCTTACGATTTGTGGCAAATTCAATTTAATATTTTGCCTCAAAATAGCCACACTTTTTATAGAACTAAGAGGAATAATGAAGTTCTCTTCCTATTAATGTGGTTGTTTAAAATCTTAAATATAGCGTTTTATGGTGTAATGGGAAGTATGGCGAATAAATCAACTATGTTCAGCAAATAGGCACTATCTATTTTATCACTAAATATAATAAAAAATTAAACAAGAATACATATTTGAATATTATAGTAAAAGCCTGAAGCAGTTCAGTCACTTCTATAGTGACCATGCTTCAAGCTTTTTTTATTTTTTCTTCAACCATGCGACCAGGGCTAAACTGGCTAGCACGGTACCATAGACCATGGCGATATGTGTTTTTGAGACTGTTAGTTCATAGTGGAAATCTTTATTTTCCAATTTATCGGTTGCTTCAATGCTAAGTTTCATGTCTTATCCCTCGATATAATCTTTCAATTCTTGGCCTTTTAGTCCTGCACTAAGTGCAATGAGGAGTTTGAGGCGAGCTTTTGGTGCATTGAGTTCTTTAACAAACATAACGCCAGCTTCTTGGAGTTTGACCCCACCTCCTTCATAGGCGTAGACAGGTTCGGCGATACCGTTGAAGCAGCGGGAAACGAGCACAACAGGAACTCCTTTTTCCATCATTTTTGTGATTTCTCTTGCAGCTAATGGTGGGAGGTTTCCAGCACCTAGTGCCTCGATAACTACACCGTCAATCTTCTCAGGGTCTAGGAGACTAATAATACCATCTCCAATCCCCATCCCAGCATAGGCCTTGATGATTGGTATTATTCCTGTGATTTGCTCCAAGTCAAAGCGAACACGAGGATCAGCAGTTTTGAACCAGAGGATGTCATGCTTCATGATGATGCCTAGTGGACCATGAGTTGGTGAGTGGAAGGTTGCTACGTTTGTGGTATGGGTCTTGGTCACATACTTGGCTGCATGGATTTCATCATTCATCACGACTAGGATTCCTTTGTCAGCGGCCTTGTCGTCGCTAGCAACACGTAGGGCTGAGAGATAGTTATAGAATCCATCGCTTCCTAGTTCGTTCGACGAACGCATGGCACCAGTTAGGACAATTGGAATCTCAGGGACGGCCATGGTGTCTAGGAAGTAGGCCGTTTCTTCCAGGGTATCTGTTCCGTGGGTGATGACCACACCATCATATTGCCCAGCTGTTTCCTTGATTTTTTTGTAAATATCCAACATGTGGTAGGGTGTGATATGTGGACTTGGAATATTAAGAAAATCGACAACGGTTAGTTCTAAATTATCTAAATCAAACCCCACATGGTTCATGGGATTATCAGCGTTTTGACTGACCCTGCCATCATTATCCGCTGACATGGAAATTGTTCCTCCAGTGTGAAGGACTAGGATTTTTTTTGTCATTTATATTACTCACCATTATATTATATGTTATAATTTATTTTAGCATAAAATGTTAGAAGGAAGGGATCTCTGTGGCCATTAAAGCAGTCTTTTTTGATATTGATGGGACTTTTCTAAATGACCGAAAACGCGTGTCTAGTTCAACCAAAAAAGCCATCAGTCAGATGAAGGAAGATGGTATCTTAGTTGGTTTGGCAACAGGTCGTGGTCCAGGATTTGTCCAGCCTTTCATGGACAATCTAGGTTTGGATTTTGCAGTCACTTATAACGGTCAGTATATTTTGACTCACGACAAGGTCCTTTATCAAAACCAGCTCCCTAAATCAACAGTCTACAACTTGATTCGCTATGCCACCAAGCACCGTAGAGAGATTTCTCTAGGGACTAGTACAGGTCTTGTTGGTTCTAATATCATCAATATGGGGACGAGTAAGTTTGGGCAAATCGTTAGTCGTATTGTCCCTAAGTCCTGGGCTAAGATGGTGGAGCGTAGTTTCAAGTCTTTGATTCGTCGTTTCAAGCCACAAAGCATTGAAACCCTTAAAACTATCATGCGTGAGCCTATTTATCAGGTAGTTATGGTAGCGACGGTGGGTGAAACACAAGATATTGAAGAAAAATTTCCTCATGTGAAGATTACCCGCTCAAGTCCTTACTCAGCCGATATTATTTCAGCGGATCAATCTAAGTTGAAAGGTATCGCTCATCTAGGTGAGGTTTTTGATTTCGAACTCAGTGAGGTTATGGCCTTTGGGGATTCGGAAAATGACCTAGAAATGCTGTCTGGCGTTGGCGTTGGTGTTGCCATGGGAAATGGTGAAGATGAACTGAAAGACCAGGCTACCCATGTCACTGATACTAATAACCAGAATGGGATTGCCAAAGCCTTGTCACACTATGGTTTGATTCACTTTGAAACAGAGAATTCATTTACCAGTGATGATGATAATTTCAACAAGGTTAAGGATTTCCACCATTTGATGGATGGCTCAACTACCGATATGCCTCGTGTTTACGGTATTGAGGAAGCTAGTCACCGTTCGGACTTCAAGTTGGAAGAAGTTGTCGAATTCCTCTATGCTTCATCAGGTGGGGACAAGCGTGTCTTTGGTCAGGCTGTTCTGGATTTGCATGCTGCTCTTGACAAGGCAGCGCTCAAAGTTAGTTCTAAAGAGCACTCAGAGTCAACTATGGTTGGTCAGGTGGATGCATTGACTGACTTGCTTTACTTGACCTATGGCTCATTTGTCCTTATGGGTGTGGATCCTAAGCCTTTCTTTGATACTGTTCATGAGGCTAATATGGGTAAAATTTTCCCAGATGGCAAAGCTCACTTTGATCCTGTGACTCACAAAATTCTTAAACCAAGTGATTGGGAAGCGCGATTTGCACCGGAACCACACATTAAACGTGAGCTAGATCGTCAGATTCAAAAATCTCTACAAAGAAGTAAATAAGAAGTTATAAAGGTTTGGACAGTTTGCTCCAAATCTTTTTCTAATAAAAATGACAGTTATTGATAGCCCTACTTGTGGAAAAATAATGTCATTCTATGTATTTTTAAGGAGTTTATTATGACTAAAGCAGATTGGTTAGATTTTTTTGAAGCCATTAATGGTCGTTCAGCAACTGAAGAAGAAATTGCAGCAGCACTTGCAGCAGGTGAGTTTCAAGATGACGCACCAGCAGTTGAAGCGGCGCCTGTTCAAGAAGCGCCAGCGCAACCAGCTTTCGCTAATGCTCAAGAAACACCAGCACAAGAGGCGCAAACACAGCCAACTTTCGCTGGTGCCCAAGAAGCGCAACAACAACGACTTTTGCGAGTGCACAAAACGCACAAGCGCAAGCTCCTTTTGCAAATGCTCAGGCAGCACAACCTCAACCAACCTTTGCAGGTGCTCAAACTGCTCCAGTAAAAGGAGTGCCAAATCAAGCGGCGCAACCACAAGCTGGTTTTGCGAATGCTCAAGCTTGTCAACAAGCAGCTTTTGCTAACGGTCAACCTCTTCAACCAGGTCAAAACGTTAAATTTATCAATGGTCAAGCTGTAGTTGTCCCTGCACAACCATCAGCATTTGCGACAACTTTCAAAAACTACTGGACATGGTTGCTTAATGCATGGCGTCGTCCAGCTGACATGACAGATTATGGGAAGCACAATGGTTGGCTTAACTATGTCTTCTTGTCACTCTTCACTGGACTTGCCTTCTTTGCAATCTTGAGTGCCATGGCACGTAAAGTGGTTAGCTCAGTTGTATCAACAACAAACGCATTGAGTAACCTTTTTGGTTCTTATGGAACAGATAGTTACTCATCTTCAATTTCAAGCCATACATCTAGCATTAGTTTTGGAGCTTTCTTTGCAAGTATTCTAGCTGCCTTCCTCTTCATCTTTGCCTTCATCTTGGCAGGGTTTGTGACACGTAAGGCCATCTTCCGTGATCCTGAGACTACTTTCTTGAATAGCTTTGATCGTTTTGGTCGTTTGACATCATTGACTTTGCCAATCTTGCTCGTAACAATCTTGTTGGGAGCTATTGGACTTGTTGGCTTCCCACTTTTCTTGTTCTATGTTATTTACTTCTTATTTGCAATTGCTAACCTCTTTACAATTGTTCCTGTAACAACAGCATGGAAGGCTGATAAGTTCTATCAAATGATCTTGGCAGCACTTTTGAATGGTGTAATTTTGTCAATCTTGTTTGCAATTGTATTTACTATCATGTCATCATTTATGGTGGGGTTTCTATTCTAAATCTAAGTAAAACTCTAGCATTTTTTGAAAAAGTAAGTTTATAGGAGTCTTTAGGCAACAAAAGAAAAGTGGATTGATTTATTTGAAAAGGCAGTTGGTCGTCCGCCCCATCTTTGGAGATTGAAGAAGGCCAGAAAGCAGACTTTGACTTAAAGGCTATTAAAGGCATTGTGGCAATGGGCTTGGACCAAGAAGTCACTTCTTCTGAACCAACAGAAGAAGTTAATGAGTATGACGTTGCCGAGGAAGTGTTTGAAGATGTACCGCTTGGTGATGAAGAGGAAACGACTCCTTTAGAAACTGAGGAGCTTGCACCAGTATCTCAAGCAGATCAAGGTCAAGCTGAAGAAAATTCAGAGGCCGCTTCTAAAGAAGCACAAGTCATCCGGATGAAGGCTTTTAAAACCTATGTTGGACGTCAGCCTCTTCCTGAGGAATTTCTACTTGGTAAGTCTTCAGGTTATGATGTGTCAACCATCCATCAATTTATCTCAGATGGTAAGGCTGCGAAACCAGCCAAGCCAGCCATGCCTAAAGGAAAGAAAATCCTGATTATTGCTGGTGTTGTTGCAGCAGTCCTGGCACTTGCTGGTTACGGCTTTGGTTCTTACTACTACTCACGTGGTCAAGTAGCAGAGCGTTATGCAGCGGCAGCTAAGAAGAGTTTTAAAGATAGCTTGGAATACTAAGTATGGTCTGATACTAAAAAGGAAATTAAAACATCCGAAGTCAAGTACACAGACACTAAAAGTACACAAGCCTATAGCAAGAGCCAACTCTTTTCTGGTTAACGTATGCAAAAGGTTGGACGTCAGTTCCTTATTTTTCCTAAGTGGCGAGTCGTGGTAGATCCTGGAACGGTTGATTTGACTGTTAATACAGCTGATTTGAATGTGACTATTAACGGGGTTTCTTATGCGACTACAGATGGCAATAACTACACGGCTAAATTGAATCATCTCTATCCAGGAACCTACAATTTTGTGGCTTCTGGTAAGGTCAATGATCAAGATATCACTGTCTCATCTGAGGAAAATGTGACCTCTAAAACAGAAGTCAACCTTTCTGTAGAGTATCTCAGCTTTACTGTTAAGTCTAATCTTAAAGATGGAGACCTCTACGTCGGTGGTACCAAGGTTGGAACTCTCAACTCAGGGAAACTAGATGTTAACAAGGTAGCAGTAGCTGGTTCATCAGCCGTTTATGTTAAGAAGAATTTCGAAGATGGTAGCTCTATCAAGACAGAGACACTGTCCATTAAGAAAATCTCTGAAGGCCAAACGGTTACTCTAGATGCTGATGGAGTTCTTGATCGAGATACGGCCGACCGTCTCTTGACCGCTGCCTACGGTAAATTTGGTAGCTACGCTTCTAATCACAACACGACACCAAATGGTGTATCCGACATTTTCCTTAATGGTACTGATGATACCATGTACAAGGATGTAACGGCTGACATTGACAAAAATACTACAGGTGCTAAAAACCGTGCCGCTGATAGTATTACTTTCTCAGACGTTGACGTCAAAGAAGTCGTTCAGACTGGTGAGAAGACCTTCAAGGTGACCTTCACAGCTGTTTTTGATTTCTATTATAGTTATGATTCAAAATTCAAGTCATCAGGAGATATCAAAGATAAAATCTCTTGGTCTTGTAATGTGGAATACGTTGGAGACGATGATAGCGATTCTAGCAGTAGCAGTTCTGACTACAGCAACTATCGTATTAACGGCAAGGCTGGCGAATCACAAAATGTGAGCCGTGAAAATACTGTGAAATAACAGTTGCTTGCTCAGTTAGTCAGCATTGAACGGATTACAAATAGGAGGTTAGCCCCCTCTCTACTAAAAATGAGAGCCTGGTAATGATGTGCACCCCAAAAGTTAG
>DOTL01000029.1:0-181 GCA_003521145.1 Streptococcus sp.
TGACTCTCCTACAACTTTTACACTGGAAACGACGCTTTTTAAGACGTAATAGTGTAGGTGTTCCAGCTTGTTCAAGTAGAGAAATTTTAGAAGGCTTTTGAAAGTCATATTTGATCAACTTTCCTTGGCAGTGAGGGCATGGTGGTGCAGGGTAATCGAGTGTTGCTTGAACCTCGATGTA
>DOTL01000029.1:247-4025 GCA_003521145.1 Streptococcus sp.
TAATGATGGTTTGGTTGCTTTTCATTATAGAACTGGATACAATCAGCCTAGAGCAGTTGATAGATATTCATTATTCTGAAAATCAAATACTAAGCCATCTCGTGTATCATTTTGATGATAATGATTTAAGTAAAATCTCAAATCTCCCTTTTGAGTATTTGGAGCATATAGAGCCCTTTGAACGTTTGGTGGCATGTTTGTATGAGGGTTATGGTGAGGAAGAATAGTTAATCTTATACTAGTTTCAACTTTGTAGACCATCAGTAAAGGAGTGTAGATGAAACATCGTATTGCAATTTTGTCAGATATTCATGGGAATACAACAGCTCTTGAGGCAGTTATTAAGGATACACAAGAGTTGGGTGCAACAGAATATTGGTTAATGGGGGATATTTTGTTACCTGGACCAGGAAGAAACGAACTCTTTGAACTTCTGTCTTCTATTCCGATAACAGCCACTGTTCGAGGCAATTGGGATGATTGTGTTTTGGAGGCTTTAGATGGGGAATATGGTCTGGAGGACCCTCAAGAAATTCAGCTCTTGCGACTTACCCAGTACTTGATGGAAGAACTAGATGCTAAATATGTTGATTGGATACGTTCCCTCCCTCTGGTTGTGAAAAAGGAAATCAATGGGATTCATTTTTCTCTGACGCATCATTTACCGGAGAAAAACTACGGAGGTGAGTTACGTCCAGCTAATGATACCAGTCATTTTGATCAGTTGCTAAATAATCAAATAGATATGGCAATTTACGGTCATGTGCATAAGCAATTGCTTCGCTATGGTAGTAAGGGGCAACAAATTCTCAATCCTGGTACGATTGGGATGCCCTATTTCGATTGGTCACCACTACAAAATCACAGGGCCCAGTATGCCATTATAGATGTCGAAGAAGATGGTCTTACTAATCTCCAATTTCGAAAGATTGCCTATAATTATGAAGCAGAGTTGCAGTTAGCCAAAGATAAACAGTTGCCCTATATCGATCTTTATCAAGAGTTACGAAGAAATGACAATTATCCAGGTCATAACAAAGACTTGTTAGAGACTTTGAACCAACAGTATGGTTATGCTAAGGATGTAAAGGAATATTTTGATTTGAAGTAGATTTATGAAAGAAATTTTGTCAGGTAGCTTCTTTTAGAGGCTACCTTTTTTGGTGGTGATTAGTTAATTAAGCCACCAAAAAAGCCACTGGCATACAAAACAAATGGCTTTCAAAAATTTATTTTTTCTTCCCTAGTACAAAATAGTGACTAGGGATTTGTTGTGTCAAACTGACGGCTATGGCAATGGTAAAGGAGGCTAGGAAACAAGCTCGTAGGGAGCTGAGGCCGAGGTCTGCATTTCCAATCAAGAGGAAGTAGACGGCACGGTAGATGCTCATCCCTGGGATGAGTGGGAACATGCTTGAGGCTAGGAAGACTGTAGCTGGACATCTACGGTAGTGGGCCAAAAAGCGAGAGGTGAAAGTGACTAGTAAGGCAGGGAAGAGGATGGCTAAGACTTCGTGATGAGTATTATTCCAAATCAAGAGGTAGAGGAGCCATGAGCCTGCACCCAGTGTCCCAAGATTTAGGAAGTATTTCTTAGGCACTCGGTAAAGCACGGAGAAGGCTACTGTCCCTAGTCCTGCCATGAAGGTTTGAATCAAGACATCCTGCCATGAGGTGGATGGTGTTGAGAACATGCCTGATAATTGTTCCGCAAAAGGGAGGATGTAAATCATGGCAAGGACACCGACAGAGATAGACAGGCAGGCGGAGACCCCTGACAGCATAAGGGCCAGTCCACTATAGTAGTTGTTCTGGGTGAATTCACGGATGGCATTAACAAAGTAGGCCCCAGGAATCAAAATCATCAAGGTGCCAAGAATAATCACGCTACGATGTTGCCCAATGCCCAGATAATAGAGAATATTAGCTGATAAAGCCGCAATGGCACTAGAGAGGATAATCTGCAAGAAACTGGTATGAATAAAACGGGAAAAGAGCTGCATGCCAATCCCTACAAAAAGTCCCGATATAGCCGCAGCAGTCCCATCAATCCAGCTACTTCCAAGGGCAAGTGAGAAGCTCCCTGCACCAATGACACAGGCTATAATATCCTCTAAAGGACTATAGAAAGTCTTCTGCTCAATGGTTTTCAGCTTTTGGAAAAGGCTAGAAACAGGCTGATTGGGTTGCTCTGCCAGTTCACGAGACAGGCGGTTAACCTCCTCGAGTTTGCCCAGATGAATAGAAGGGGCTGAGGTAGCTAGGACACGAGACTCCTTGAGACCTGAGCGGTTGAGGCCGGAGAACATGACTCCTCGATTAACCACGTAAGTGGAGAAGTCTCTGATACCAAGAGACTTGGCCATGTGGCCCATGGTGTCCTCGATACGGTAAATCTCAGCACCGCTCTCCATAAGGACACGGCCTGCCTGAAGGACGGCATCCATTTCGTTTTTGGTTTCTATTTCTGTCTCTCTTGGAAAATCGATGGTCATTTGAACCTCCTAATCGCTTAATTCGTCATTCCATTATAAGGTTTGAATGGTGGTTTTTCAATACTTTGGCGATTAAAATAGGACTTTCTATGAGATTTTTCTTCTACTTAATGATAGAAGTCAGGAGAATGGAGGTATTGCCATTTGCCTTGCTATTGGTAGAGGCAAATGCTACAATTAAATTATATAATGTATGCGTTTACATATCTTTACGCTACCTTTCTCAAAAAGCATTTAAGTCCTTTATTTATAGGGGTCTTAGCAATTAAAGAAGGGAACAAATGTAAGTGCAAATAGATGATACCTTTGAAAAGGAGGCAATTCCATGAAAAAATTATCAATAAACCTGAAAATGTTGTGACAGAGATGCTAGATGGTTTGGCTTGTGTTCACAGTGATTTGGTGCATCGTGTTGACGGCTTTGACATCATTGTAAGAAATGAGCAGGCTGCTGGTCAAGTTGGTCTCATTTCTGGTGGTGGAAGTGGTCATGAGCCAGTACACGCTGGCTTTGTAGGTGATGGTATGCTTTCAGCAGCCAGCGCAGGTGCAGTATTTACGTCACCAACGCCTGATCAAATTTTGGAAGCTATCAAGGAAGCAAATCAAGGGGCTGGTGTCTTCATTATTGTTAAAAAATATTCTGGGAACATCATAAATTTTGAGATAGCTCAAGAATTGGCTGAAATGGAAGGTATCGAGACTGCTAGTGTCGTTGTGGACGACGATATTGCTGTGGAAAATATCCCCTATACTTGAAGGTCGTCGTGGGGTTTCAGGTACCATTTTCGTGCATAAGATCCAGGGTCATGCGGCTCGTGAAGCTAAGTCTCTTGCGGATATTAAAGCTTTGGCTGACAAGATTGTTCCTAATATCCACACCATTGGTTTGACCCTTAGTGGTGCGACGGTTCACTGGCTATCGGACAAGTTCGTGCTTCTATCTAGACTTCTTTCGAAATAGTCTTGACAGTAGTCTATGAAGAGTGTAGAATCTTTTTCAAAAAAGGATATAGGTATGCTCACCAAGATAGCATTTCTTTCCGAATTTGATGATAGTATAAATCAAATGTTAACCTTGAGAAAAGTAGGACTCATTGAAGAAGCGAATCAGAAGAATTTTATTTATTATCAAGCAGAAGTCGTTTTCCTTCAAGGAAGTTATACGGCAGCAGTTTATTTCGCTGACAACGAAGTGACTAACCCAGTTGTTGGTGCTGATTTAGTAGCAAAAGGTACGGATGCAGGTGGATGTGTTAATGAGGACATGATGGTGCAGGGTA
>DOTL01000029.1:4156-30854 GCA_003521145.1 Streptococcus sp.
AAAAGCTCTATAATCTCTACAGTGGTTTTACCCACTACAGAAATTATAGAGCCATTTTTAGAGTGTTTTTTGTTTATGTGTTAAAAATAATTTTTCCTGTCATATTTATTTGAGGTTGAGTTTTAGGTATTAGAGTAAAGTTAATGAAGTAGAAAAGTGATTTATGAATAATTCGGAGAATTTCTTAATTCCTAAGATAATTCCTTTGAAATTTTACTAAAAATTTTGAAATACAACGATTATAGCTGATAGTATCATAGCTACACCACCGATGTAGGCAATCCACTTTTCAGAATGTTTTCCAAGTACGTTTCCAATATTTGAAGCAAAAAAACTATATAAATAATCGTTGATTAAACCAACAATTAGATAGGTCAAACTTAATATTGTAGTTTGTAATAAAAACGGAGAGCTGTGATTAATGAATTGAGGTAAAAACGAAGCAAAGAAAATAATGTTTTTAGGATTTAAAAATATCAATAAAAATCCATTTTTAAAGGCTTCTCCTTTTTCAGGAGGTACCATTTTTTCAGTTTTATCTTTTACCTTATTAGCATCAAGAAAACTTTTGATTCCTAAATAGATAAGATAAGCGATCCCAAGTAGACGTAAAATTGCATACAAGGTTCCTGAAGTTTTGAGTATAGCTCCAATCCCAATAAACGAGAGGATTAGACAAACAAGTCCTCCCCAGAAACTTCCCCAAACAATTTCATAAGCAGTTTTTTTCCCATGAGTCATACTAGTAGTTATAAGATAAGTTACTGTTGGTCCAGGAGGGGAAATAAGTAGAATGCAAGCGATAGTGTATGATATCCAAGTAGATAGTGACATATTATTTTTCCTTTATTACTCTGTATTTTATTTCGTTTTTATTTAAGTTCAGCAATACAACTGGAAGATCGGTATGTACAAACTGATTAGGAGTTAATGCTGGTGTCATATTAGATAAAAAGCTTAAAAGATTATTTTTGCTATTAGATGCGTAGACTGTATAGAAATTTCCAGAATTCCAGTTTATAACAGCATATTTAAAGAAGTCAGCTAAAATGTTTTTAAATGTGTCAATTGTAACAAGACCATTATTCATATCTGTTAATACATTGTCTTTTTTCAATTGAATGTCTTTTTGTGAGAAAAATCTATTTTTTAAAAGTGAGTCTTTGATATGTTCTCGTTTTAGAAATTCCGTAATATCTTTATTGGAAAATTTCTCAATAAAACCAAATATATCATCTTTTTTCAGCTTTTCTTTTGTAAATTTTATTTGTTTAGCTCTATCTGGACTTGTACATCTGAAATGTTGTATCTTCTATTATGACGTCAAAACCATTGAAATTAGGAAATAATTCTCTGATATTTGAGTTGGTTATTTTATTGTAAGGGGATAGGATAAATTTGGAATGTAGTGGCTTACCATATCTAAAAAAATTATCCTGATTAGCTTTTGTTGGGCTACAAGATAAAGTTTTTATCTTACCATTGCTCAAATTTCCAATTGTTCTAGCCATTGTTCCTTCAGCGGCTCCGAGAACATATAAATACTGTGTACCATCTCTTTTTTCTAAGTAATCTTTTAATGCTGAGCCAACGCGACATTCTTCCTCCAATATAAAGGGAATACTTGGGTAGAAATGCTTGTCGAATTGTCCTTGCAATTTTCTATGATTTAAATAAAAAGATGACATTTTTTCGTCATTTTTAAATAAATTGATATCACCTAAATAAGTATTGTTTGGTTCTCCCAACTCGCCTAATGCGGTTTTCTCAAAAAAATCTGCAAGTACACCTGTTCTAGGGGCAGTGGTAATACTATCTTTAATGTTTTTCATAAATTTCCTCCTATATGTTATAATTATACACAAAAAAGAGTGAATCGCAATCGAAAAGATAGAATTTTCGGAAAATTATATAAATATATAGACTATGAAAGAATCTTCTTTTATGAAAAAAATTGATACAAAGAAAAGTATCATAATTTCTCTTATCGTACTACTCTGTTTTGGTATAGGGGTACTATCCACTTGTAATTTCACCACATCAAAAAGCAGTAAAGTCATTTAATGAAGTGACAACCAAAATTCAAAAAGAAAACCGTAGCTTAGAGGAAACAATAAAAGCGTCTAAGAAACTACTTAGTAGTAAAGATAAACCTTTAGACGAAAATCTGACGGTTAAGTTAAAAAACGAAGTCTCAACTGTTGAAAAGAAGAAACAAGTAATTCCTAAAATCAAAAAGAAAACAAGCGACATCAATAAACAAGTTAAATCACTAAAAAAACCAATCAACTACACAACAGAGATAAAAGAACTTAAAGATAAAAATCAGAAGTATTCAACGAGTGTAAAGCAGTTAAAACAAATTACAAATCCTTCCAATACATTTGTGGAAAGTCGTCTTAAGGAAATTGTTACGATTACTGATGTTCAGTCAGCCACAGAAAATAATGATCCAAACCAAGACTTAAATAAGCAAGGAAGTTATACAGCAGTTTATTTCGCTGACAACGAAGTGACTAATCCAGTTGCTGGTGCTGATTTAGTAGCAAAAGGTACGGATGCAGGTGGGTGTGTTGAAGTCTATAAAACGGCAGAAGATGCCAAAAAAAGAAATGACTATTTAAGTGCTTTCGATTGCCTTCCAACTGTCATCAACCCTGGTTCACACTATGTTTACGGAACGGTTGTTATTCGTGTCGCAGCATCATTAACGGCATCACAACAAAATGCTTTGACGCAAAAAATATATGAGAAGTTAATTGAGATTAAAGATGATAGCACAAGTAAAAACACCTCAAAAACGGAAACCTCATCCTCTACGAAACCATCATCGTCTGGTTCAAGCTCTACTCAAGCAACTGTTAGTGAATCAGCTCAGAGTTACACCAAAACGGTAGCTGGAAGTGCCCCAACAACACCTACACAATAACAAGATTCTGGGGTTCCCGATTCATCACAAGACATGGGGATAAATCCTGAATTTCATAGCAATATTGATGAAAATGGTTATAATTCGCTCTTGGGTGCCAATGTCCTAGATAATAGCAACGGAGGCAATAACTCTAATGCCTCTACCGAGTCATCATCAATGGGAAGTTCTGAATAAGTTTCTTATAACTTGTGACTCCTTTAAAAAAGTCAGAGGAATACTGAAAACGCCAATTACACAGTTATTGGTGTTTTTTTACTCTCGAAGACTATTGGTAACACTTGATAACTTTACCAAAATAGTCTATACTTTTTGTTAGCTTATAAACTAACAAAAAGAGGTGGCACATGGGATATTTTGATTATTCAAGAGAACCAAGAAGCGATATCGCTTTTATCGATATGAAGTCTTTTTATGCTAGCGTCGAATGTGTTGAGAGAGGACTACATCCTCTAAAAACTTCTCTATGTGTTATGAGTAGAGCCGATAACTCTGCAGGTCTTATTCTTGCTTCTTCACCGATATTTAAGAAAGTGTTTGGAAAATCAAATGTTGGAAGAGCTTACGACCTCCCTTTTGATGTTCAAACAAGAAAGTTCTCGTATTACAATGCCAAGAGACAAGGACTGAGAACAGATCCAGAATACGTGCGATTCATTGAAGATTGGGCAAAAATGACTTTCATCGTTCCTCCCAGAATGGACAAATACATCTCAGTTAATATGGAAATCCAAGGCATTTTTCAAAACTATGGTAGTCCTAACGATATTTATCCTTATTCTATAGACGAGGGTTTTATTGACCTGTCTAGTTCTTTTAATTACTTCATTCCAGAAAAACAGTTATCACGAAAACAAAAACTCGACCTTATTTCTGCGAAGATTCAGAGAGACATTTGGAGACAAACTGGCATCTATTCAACCGTTGGTATGTCCAACGCTAACCCCTTACTTGCTAAACTTGCCCTTGATAATGAAGCAAAGAAAACACCAACCATGAGGGCTAATTGGTCCTATGAGGACGTGGAGCAGAAGGTATGGTCTATTCCAAACATGACAGATTTCTGGGGTATCGGTAAAAGAATGGAGAAACGCTTCAACACATTAGGTATCCACTCAATCAAAGACTTAGCAAATGCTAACCCAGATATCTTGAAGAAAGAATTAGGGGTAGCTGGTCTTCGATTATGGTTTCATGCTAATGGTATTGATGAAAGTAACGTTCACAAACCCTATAAACCAAAATCAAAAGGTCTAGGCAACTCCCAGGTTCTTCCTAGAGACTATTTCAGACAACGAGATATTGAAATTGTCCTTAGAGAGATGGCCGAACAAGTTGCTATCCGACTGAGAAAGATAGGCAAAAAAGCGACTGTTGTTTCTATACACCTTGGCTACTCTAAGCAAGAAAACAAATGCTCTATCAATACTCAAATGAAAATTGAACCAACGAATAACACTAACATGCTGACAAACTATGTGTTGAAGTTATTCCATAATAAATACACTTCAGGAGCAATCCGAAGTGTAGCGGTTAATTATTCTGGTTTTGTAGATGAATCTTTTGATTTAATCTCACTGTTCGATGATGTCGAACAAATTGAAAAAGAAGAAAGGCTCCAGACAGCAATAGATTCTATCAGAGACCAATTTGGTTTTACCTCTCTGCTAAAAGCTAATGCACTTGATAGTGCATCGAGGAGTATTGCCAGAAGTAGGCTCATCGGAGGACATTCTGCTGGAGGATTGGATGGTTTAAAATGATTGATCGTTCCTATTTACCATTTCAAGCAGCAAGAGAATACCAGGACCCTGGGATGCAGAAGTGGATGGGGTTCTTTCTGTCTGAGCATACCTCATCATTACATGCTGCTAAAAATCGTGTTGACTTCTCAACAGACTTAAGTAAACCTCAGAAACTCTTATTACTTTCTCAACTCTATGCTAACCAACTTAAAGGGCAGTTCACTATCAAACATAGAGATAGAAAAGTTACTTTATTCGGCGAAGTAAGAGAACTGTCTCGTAAGGAAATATCAATAAAGACTAGTGAAGGGTATAGATTAGTCCAACTCGACAATATCCTTCAAATTCAGCTTTTGGAAAATCATATACACTAAAAAAGCAACAGCCTATATCATGTGGTTGTTGCTTTTTAACTAGATTAACTAAAATCAACTGTAATGATTGAACCATCTTCATCAATGATAACATCGACAATTTCATCATCTTTATCTGCTTCATTCAATGGATTTTCAGCATAATCCTTTGCACTTGTTTCCTTAATAGTTTCTATTTCGTTTTTTTTTCTTCTGCCTTTAGTTCCTTATGTGTTTTATATTTATTCCAACCCCACTTACCTAAAGATACAATCACACCTCCCAAAGGATTGGCTAAAGGCCAATATTTCTAAGAAGTAGATTTGAATGGTAACACGACAGGCAAAGAAGGACAAGCCCTTCTAGACCAACTTCGTGCCAATGGCACTCACACTTGCCAAGCTACTGTCAAAGTGTATGGTTCTAAAGATGGCAAACCAGACTTGAGCAATCTAGTTGCTACTCATCAAGTAACGATTCGACTTCATGGATCAGAAATGATGTCCAGAACTCCTCAAGGAGATCAGATATCTATGTCTTCTTCTACGCGCCAGACTCAATGAACAAAATTAAATATATGACGAAAGAAGCCCATGTTTCAGAGATGAGAATGGCTGATTCCACAGATAATTCCATGGCTAAGACTAAGAAAAATGATGGGCAACCTATACTACCAAATACTGGGAAAGCTCAAACGGCTACAGCTGGCCTTGGTATGTTTGGTCTAGCCTTGGCAGGTCTTGTTGGACTTTGAGGTTTGACAACCAAACGAGAAGATTAAGATTCAAATCATTTAAATATTAGAATAAATAGTGCTATACTGACTATGTGTAACACTGTTTTTATCAAAGGAGCGTCAGATGAAAAAGACAATTTTGCTGATTGATGATGAGATAGATATTCAAAACCGCTATTTTTTACAGGCAGGATACGATGTTTTAGTTGCTCATGATGGCAAGGAGGGATTAGAACTTTTCAGAAAAAAATCTATTGACCTCATCATCACAGATATCATGATGCCCAATATGATATCTGTGATGATTTTATCAGTGAGGTTCAATATATTGCTCCTAATCAACCCTTTCTCTTTACAACTGCTAAAACAAGCGAGCAGGATAAGATTTATGGATTAAGTTTTGGGGGATATGGTTTCATAGCCAAACCGTTTAGCCTGCGCGAATTGGTTTTAAGAGTGAATAATATCTTACGTCGCCTTAGCCGTTGAAGTGAGACAGAGCGGATCGATCTTGGTGACTTAGTAATCTACCATGTGACTCATGAGGTTCACATAGGGGACCGATCTTTGGAATTGACAGTGAAATCCTTTGAACTTCTATGGATATTGGCTAGCAATCCTGAGAGAGCCTTTTCAAAGACGGAACTTTACGAGAAGGTATGGCAAGAGGAATATGTGGATGATAGCAATACACTCAATGTTCATATCTATGCTTTGAGGCAAGAGTTGACCAAGTATACAAATTCAAATACTCCTGCTATCAAAACTGTTTGGGGTTTGGGCTATAAGATGGAAAGACCAAGAGATTGAAAATGAAATTAAAAAACTATAATCAAATAGACATGGAAGAGACCAAAAATGTAGGCTAAGTAAACCAACCGATGAAGCCAACGCCAAGTCTCGTATTTGAGACTTTTACCAAGAAAGGCCAGAACTACAATGGCCAAGAAAGTATGAATGTCAAGGTTTCCTAGCTGACCAGCTAGACGGGACCCCTATAGACTCCCCATACCGATGTTGTGGAAGACAAGGAGAATAACTGATAAGATGGCAAGAAATTTGTAGATAGCGTACATTCTCTCAATTCCGTTAAAGAGTTTTTCTAAAAGTCGTGATCGTGTTGCCAACATAAAAGTCCATGATAAGGTTGTTAAAGCTAGACCGGGAGTGACGAAGTTTGTCATGCCCGTTGCTAACCAGACGTAGACCGTAAGAACAATGCTTACGGTTAGTAGGAGAATTCCTTTATATGATTTCATGTAACCTTTTTTCTATATTTACATTATTACCAACTAGTTGTAGACGATGTTGTTACATTATATCTTATAACGGATTTCCTGTCAAAAATAATTGATTTTTTGAAGGAAAAGTGGATAGTGATATAGTAATCAAGATATCCAATACTTTTTGAAAAGGCACAAAATTGTAAAGGAACCTTGATTTAATAGTTGATTATCTTGTGAAAGCTTTTCGAAAAAGTGTATACTATAAGTAGAAGATAGGAAAAGGAGATGCTTAGTGGCTAGTATTACAATAGAAGCTAGTAAGGTGGCTAGAAAGAGTCCCATTCGAGTAGACACTAGTGTTGTCGGGGCGGTTTCTGGTGTGGAAGCAGTGACTGTTTCCCTACCATCATCAAAAGCTCGATTGAGTGTTGGTAAATTGGGTTACAAGTCCAACACTATTACTGTGGAGGATGGACAAACCGTTCGGGTTACTATCAATTTTCTAAATCATTTGATAGCGATAGCTCCATTGCTTCTCTACCTTTTTGGAGGTCGTTACCTCCCACTTGTTGCTGTTCTATCTACTATAGTTTTGCTTTTTAGTTTACCTTTTCTCAAGTTAGAAATCGTAGACTGATTAGAATTGGGAGTGACTTAGCCCTCTGTTTGATACCTTAGCTAAAGTGATTTTGAAAAGACCCCAGTTGGTAAAACTGAGGTCTTTCTTGTTTTAAATCATGAATTACTTACGATACAATTTGTCATATTGATAGTAAGGGTCAAAGGTCACATTGATACCAAGCTTACGTAGAACGTTTTTGTCTTCATCAGTAAGGATGATGGTTGAGTGGGCTTCAGAACCCTTGAGGTTACCAAGTTCCTCCATGGCACGCGCCGCATCCGCGTTGTTGGCAGCAGTAATGGCCAAGGCGATAAGGATTTCGTTAGAGTGGAGACGAGGATTACGGCTACCCAAATGGTCTATTTTAAGACCTTGGATAGGTTTAACCACCTCAGGTTCGATTAGTTTTATATCCTTATCAATACCTGCAGAAGTCTTGATAGCATTGATTAGAGCAGCCGCAGTTGGACCAAAGAGTTCAGAATTTTTACCAGTGACAATTTGGCCATTTGGCAATTCGAGGGCAAGGGCAGAACCACCTGTTTCTTCAGCCTTAGCGCGTGCTGCAACGACCACTTGGCGATCTTCAGGAGTAATACCAAGATCGTTCATGAGCAACTCAATCTTCTTGACAGCAGTTTCAGGAACACATTCATTTTTGAAATCAAGTACAGTTTGATAGTAGCGACGGATGATTTCTTGTTTAGAAGCTTCTTTGGCAGCCTCATCATCCGTAATGGCAAAACCAACCATGTTAACACCCATATCTGTAGGTGAAGCGTAAGGTGACTCACCAAGGATGCGTTCAAGCATACGTTTGAGTACTGGGAAAATCTCGATATCACGGTTGTAGTTTACCGTAGTCTTGCCATAAGTTTCCAAGTGGAATGGGTCAATCATATTGACATCATCAAGGTCTGCAGTGGCAGCTTCATAGGCCAAGTTAACTGGGTGATAAAGCTGCAAATTCCAAACTGGGAATGTTTCAAATTTAGCATAACCTGATTTGATACCATTGATTTGGTCGTGGTACATATTAGACATACATGTCGCCAATTTACCAGAACCAGGACCGGGAGCAGTAACGACGATAAGGTTACGGCTAGTCTTGATATAGTCGTTTTTCCCCATACCCTCAGGAGAAATGATATGATTCATATCTGTTGGGTAGCCCTTGATAGGGTAGTGGATGTAAGACGTGATACTATTTTTTTCCAATTGGTGACGGAAGGCATCAGCTGCAGGTTGACCAGAATACTGTGTAATAACAACAGAACCCACATAGATATTAAGCTCGTTGAATTTATCAATCAGACGAAGGACCTCTTGGTCGTAAGAAATGCCAAGGTCACCACGAGCCTTAGAGTGTTCGATATTGCTAGCATTAATGGCAATGACCACTTCAACCTTATCTTTGAACTCTTGAAGGAGCTTGATTTTATTGTCAGGCTCATAACCAGGAAGGACGCGAGCAGCGTGGAAATCTTCCAACATCTTACCACCAAACTCCAAGTAGAGCTTGCCGTCAAACTGGTTAATGCGCTCCAAAATATGGTCGCGTTGCAGATTCAAATACTGTTCAGAACTAAAAGCTTGTTTCTTCATAAATAAAAATACCTCTGAGAAAAATTATATCAAATACCAAGGGTAAATGCTATTGGCGAAAGTCGATTTGTTGGAGAAAGAAGATTGAGAATCTTAAATTTAGATGGAAAGGGTAGGAGTTTGTTTCAGATTTTATGATGACTAAAAATCATACTAATGTTGCTAACAAGCATGGAAAATCATTTGTGTGAAGGTGAAATAGAAAGAAAAATGGTTGTCAACTAACTCTCGGCGACCGTTTTTGATGTTTCAAAATCATGCAGTTACCGTTTTCAAATAATTGCTGAAAATGCTATAATTATAATAATTGCAACGTTTTAAAGGGAGATTTTAAGTGACTGAAAAAATAATTAAGTCAAAACATAGGGTACAGAAACATGGAGAGGTATTTACACCGTCGTGGATGGTACAAAAAATGTTAGATACCCCAGGAATTAAGGAAGCAACTGAAGATATCTATAAAACCTTCTTAGAACCTTCAGCTGGGGACGGAAACTTTCTGGAAGCTATTTTAGAGAGAAAACTTTCAGCTGTGACTAAAAATTATGATAAGAGGAATTGGAAAACAAAGTCCCTATTTGCCTTATCTTCAATATATGGTATCGAGTTTCTAGAAGATAACCTTGAAGTAGCTCGTTCTCGAATGTTTTTGTATTATTTGGATTGGTATGAAGACTCTTTTGGCGAGAGATTGAGTAGTAAGATTGATATCTATAAATCTGCTCATTATCTAATCAAGAAGAATATTGTAAGAGGAAATACTCTGACAAAGCGTCACCCTGATTCAAATGAACTTATCATGTTTAGTGAGTGGAAGCGAGTAAAAGGATACCATAGTCTTGTTGAAGAAAAGCGATTTGCTTTTGCCGAACTTTTTGGTGAAAATATTGATGGTGAGGAAAGGGTTGTTGAGGGACAATTAAGCCTCTTTGAAGATTTCGATGAAGATTTGAAGAATGGTAAAACTGAGCAAGTAGCTATTCAAAAGGTGTTTACATTAGGAGAATAAAGAATCATGGCATCAAATTTTGATTTTTTAAAAGTAGACTTAGATACAGCTGAACTTTTTTCAACTGCTAATATGGCGGAAAACAACTACACTCAAAAGGACTATGAGGGTGTGTTGACTAAAGTTCGAAAAGTTGCAGAAAATACAGCAGTTTTATTTGCTGATCGTGCTTTCATTGAGTTACCGTCACATTCTACTTTTCATGATAAATTACAAATCATCAAATATCATATTAATAACAAGGCTATTATAGATGCATTTTTTGAGATTAAAGGGCATGGAAATAGCTCAGCTCATAAACTAAATCCTAAAGATGCGACACAGGAGAATGCATTAAAATCATTGAAACAAGTTTATATGATTTTAGTTTGGTTTGTTACTGAGTATGTTGATGATCGCATTAAGGTCTCTTTGTATGAAAATTTCTTGGAACCTAAAGCTCAAGAGCGTTATACAACGGCAGAACGTAAGTTTATCTATGTACAGACTGTGAATAATGAAAGTGGGAAATTTGCAGCTTTTGAGGGGGCTCAGGGGCTCAAAAAATCGGAGAAGGTACAGTAGCCTCAGACGATATTGAAGCAGACTGGACACCTAATAGTGATTTCTTACGTAGTGTTGCACCTAAACGTATTAAACAATATATGACAACTTCTGGCCTTCCTTTTGAGCTTGGGTGGGTCGAACTAGCATATAAAAAATCAACAAAATCGTGGTTTCACGATCATGACGTTCATGAAGTCTTGAGACGTTCAGGCATTGGTCATCCAGAGCACTTAGAAGGAAATGAGTGGTTTGAAACTGATTTAGAGACAGCTAAGGAGGCTATTAAGGCTGTCAAAGATGGACGGTCATTTATCAGTGAAACTAAAGCTGCTTACAAAGCCGAGAAAGTTAAAGTTACACTTCGTCCTGAACAGGATGCTGCTGTTAAGCAAACACAAAAAACTTATAAGAAAAAAGACCGTATGCTTTGGAATGCCAAAATGCGTTTTGGTAAGACCTTAACCTCATTGGAGCTTATTAAACAAGAAGGCTTTCAACGTGTTCTAATCATGACACATAGACCAGTAGTCCGTGATTCATGGTTTGAGGACTACAAAAAAATGGAAATGGCAGAAGCGGGTTATTTGTATGGATCGGTTGATAAAGGAGAGAAACTAACTACCCTAAAATCTGGTGATAAACCATTTATTTATTTCGCATCTATTCAGTATTTACGTTATAATGGCGCTCAAACTAATCTCCCCCTATTTTCGGATGTAGACTGGGATTTAATCATCATCGATGAAGCACATGAGGGAACACAGACTGAACTTAGTGATACTGTCATGAAATCTTTGGTAAAAGAAGGTCATACTAAGATTCTAGAATTATCTGGTACACCATTTAATCTTCTTGATCAGTTTGCACCTGAACAAGTCTATACTTGGGACTATGTCATGGAGCAACAAGCTAAACTGAAATGGGATTTGGAAAATCCTGAACTTCCTAACCCTTATGAGCAACTTCCAGAGGTACTAATGTATACCTTTGAGATGAAACATAAGGAAAAATTTACCGATGAAAATAAGGCCTTCAATTTCCGTGAATTTTTCAGAGTAGATGATAAGGGTGAATTAGTTTATAAAGCAGATGTCCGACGTTTTTTGGATAATATCACTAACCCAGATAGTGAAACTAATTATCCATTTTCAACAAGAGAATATCGTGATGAACTTCGTCATACTCTTTGGCTCATGCCTGGTGTTAAAGAAGCTAATACTTTTGAGAAGCTATTAAAAGAACACCCAGTGTTTGGGATGGACTATAAGATTATTAATGTTGTACGAAACGATAAGAGTGATAATATCGTAGATACTTCAGGGGATGATCTTTCAAAGGTACGTCAAGCGATTACGGATGATCCTTCACAAACAAAAACAATCACCTTGACAGTCCGTAGGTTGACAACAGGAGTCAATGTTCCTGAATGGACAGCGGTGATGTTCCTTTCAAATACTAGCAGTTCTACGAATTACCTGCAGGCTGCATTTCGTGCACAAACGCCGTTCTCTCATGAAAAACTTGGGATGAAGAAACGTTGTTATATCTTTGATTTTGCTCCAGATCGTGCTTTAACAGTAATGGCTGAGACAGCCCAAATAAACTCTGGTGTTGGGAAGAAAAATACTTATCAGCAAAAACAGGCTATGGCAAACTTGCTTAACTTTATGCCTATTTTAGGTAAAAGTGATAATGGCATGGAACCATTTAATGTGGATCGAATGTTGACTCAAATCAAAAAAGTATATGCTGAAAAAGCAGTACGTTCAGGTTTTGAAGATGACAGTCTCTACAATGATAATCTCTTAACACTAACTTCTGATGATGCAGAACGTTTCAATAAACTAAATGCTATCGTTGGTAAAACGCAAAAACAAAAAACGCCTACCAAAGTGACAATAAACGTTAGTGATTTGACTGATGAAGAATATGACCAGGCAGAAAAAGCTAAGAAAAAGAAACCTCGTGAGCGTAGCCAAGAGGAAAAAGAGGCAATGGAGAAACTCAAAGAGGCTCGCAAACAACAAAAAACGATGATTTCTATCTTACGTGGGGTTTCTATCCGTATTCCAATGATGATCTACGGAATGGATGTTGATTTAAGTAAAGATATCACCATCGAAGACTTTATTAAGGAAGTGGATGACGAATCTTGGAAAGAATTTATGCCTTCTGGATTCACTAAAGGCATGTTCACAGAAATTACCAAGTATTATGATGCAGAGGTCTTTATTGAAGCAGGCCGAATCATTCGTCAACGAGCTAAATCTTTTGATAGTTTTGATTTTTTTGAACGTGCCGAGGAAATTGCAACCTTATTTGGTAGCTTCAAGAATCCTGATAAAGAAACTGTTTTGACACCATGGCGCGTGGTCAATATGCAAATTGCAAAAGGTATTGGTGGACTTAATTTCTATGATGATAACTTTGAGTCAATGACTGATGGTGCTACACCAAATCTCCATTGGGTAGAAACAGATGTTACTGATAGTGTCTATCATCCAGAAACTAAGATTATTGATATCAATGCTAAGACAGGGCTTTATCCTTTGCATGCTGCTATGAGTCTCTATTATCAATATGTACAAAATAATGATGATAATCGATTTGATGCCGACAGTGTCTATCGTGGAATCTTAGAAAACAATATCTATGCCATTGCAAAAACACCAATGGCTAAGACTATTACAGAGAGAACTTTAACAGGCTATAAGAAATATAAGACCAATATAGCCTATATCGAAAACTTCTCAGATACATTGAAATCAAGTATAGAAGAAGGTAAAAAACAAGTTGAGGAGGCCTTTAATAAAGTGAAATTTGATGTTGTGATTGGGAATCCACCGTATCAGGAGGAAGCATTAGGAAAGAGACCTGAACCAATTTATCATAAATTTTTAGATTTATCGTCAACTCTTTCATCGAAGGCTATTATGATTCATCCAGCAAGGTTTTTATTTAATGCTGGCCAGACACCGAAATCCTGGAATAGGAAAATGCTTAAAGATGAACATTTGAAAGTAGTATATTTTACACAAAACAGTTCAGAAGTTTTTCCGAATACCGATATTAAAGGAGGGGTTGCTGTTTCATATAGGGATAGTGAAAAAATTTTTAATGCTATTAAAACTTTTACCCCTTATCCTAAACTTAATTCAATTGTAGAAAAAGTGGTTTGTTCAAGCCATATATCGTTGAATGAGATTTTATATGGATTTAATAGTTATAAGTTAACTGAATTAATATATGATGAGTATCCAGAATTTGAAAACAGGGTTGTTAGTCCACAAACTAGAACCTATATGTTAACAAATATATTTTCAAGATTACCTGAAGTTTTTTATGATAAACGCCAATCAAATAGTGATATACAGATTTATGGTCGTTTGCTGAATGAACGGGTTTATAGGTTTATTAATCGCAAATATGTTCAAAGTCACCCTAATTTAGATAAATATAAGGTGTTCGTAGCGGGTTCTAATGGTAGCGGTACTCTCGGAGAGCCACTATCAAGTCCTATCGTTGGTGACCAAGGTGTCGGGCATACTCAGACCTTTATCTCATTTGGTGCATTTGAAAATATAAATGAAGCAGAGAATTGTTTAAAATATGTAAAAACTAAATTTTTAAGAGTTATGTTGGGAACATTAAAAATTACTCAGCATAATGAGACTGCATCTACATGGGAAAATGTCCCTATACAGAATTTTACAAATGGTTCAGATATAGATTGGTCAAAATCTATATCTGAGATAGATCAGCAATTGTATAAAAAGTATGGGTTGAGTGATGAAGAAATTACTTTCATCGAAGAGAAAGTTAAAGAAATGGAGTAGGGGATTAAGAGATGATGGAGGGAATTGCGAAGAATGCCGTGGAACAAATGCTTTCCAAGTTTGTCCCGAAATTTTTTGAAGGTATTAGTGATAAATATAAAAGTTTCAAATTACAGCAAGATATTGACTTGAGAGTTATTTTTCAAGAATACCTTGAATATTCATTTACAAAATACTCTACTGTAAAAACGTTACTTTATAAAAATGAGGGGAGATATCTTTATGACTTTTATGAGCCTCAATTTGTAAAATCATCTAAAAATAGTAGTATTGATTTAACAAATACAAATTTACTTTTTAATAAGTGTAAAAGGATAATTATAACTGGGACTGGTGGTATAGGCAAATCAATGCTCATGAAACATATCTTTATTAATCAAATCAATAATGAGAGTAGTACACCGATTTTTATTGAACTTAAATCAATGAATAATGTTAACATTGAAGCTTTTGAAATTAAAGATTTTATTTATGATGAAATGAAGCGACATCACTTTAAACTAAGTCGGAAGCTTTTTTTAGAAGCTTGGAGTTTGGGAATTATACCATTATATTTGATGGTGTGGATGAGATAAATTTATCTTTTAGAGAAACTATAATTAGTTCTCTGAAACAATTTATAGACATTTACAATAATAATTGTTATGTACTGAGTTCAAGACCTTCAGAGGAGTATATCGGTTGGAATAATTTTATTGAATATAGTGTTTATCCGCTGAATAAAAAAACAAGCCTTATCATTGATTGGCCGTTTGGATTATGATTCTATTACAAAAAAAACTAATTTTCTAAAGAGTTAAAGGAAAGTCTATTTGATAAACACGAATCTTTTGCATCTATCCCTTTGCTCTTAACTATTATGTTGATGACTTATGAGTCAGGCGCTTCGATTCCAAATAATCTTACAGACTTTTATACTCAAGCATTTTATACGCTTTATCAAAAACACGATGCTTCAAAGTCAGGATATAAGCGCGAACTGAGAGCAAAATTATCTCCTGAAACATTCAAAGATATTTTATCTTATTTAGCTATGAAGACTTTTTTAAAAAAACAAGTCAATTTCTCATCTGGAGATGTTTATAAAATATTTGAGTCATATAAGATTAAGTATTCCAAAAGTTTTGAAGATGATGCATTTATTTTTGACGCTATTTCTAATATTTGTATGCTTGTTCAAGAGAGGGATTTTAGTTTTACTCATCGTTCATTTCAAGAGTATTTTGCTGGAATTGGGGTAAGTAAATTAGATGATAATAAACAGAAAATGGCATTAAAATTATGGATTGATGATGATTATAATAATATTGATTATAATATGACCTTTATTATGACATTATTTACAGTGCAATAAGAAAGAACCTATCTTAATTTATTTGTTCCTATAATTGAAGATCTGAGAAATAACTTTCAAAAATTAAATACTAGCGCTTCGTAAAACACAAGATTGGTTGGTAGATGCTGACTTTGAACTCTTGGAGACTGCCGATAAGGTCTTTGCCTATATTCGTAAGACCCAAGATAGCAGCTATCTAGTTGTGGTCAATTTATCAGACCAAGAACAAGACTTCTGTTATGATTTCGACAGAGCAGAAGTTGTCATTACAAATACCGAATTAGAGTCAGTTGCAGACCAAGGCAAACTCCAAGCCTGGGATGCCATTTGTGTGAAGATGAAATAAAAAGTGGTTGTCAACCTACGGTTGACGACCACTTTTTAGTCTATTGAGTAATCATTTGTTAGTTGTCAGTTGGATTGTCCTTTACTTCGTACTTACCCCTCAAGGTTAATTTCGTACCCAACATGGTAAGGGTTGGGATTTCCCGTGGGGTCAAGACTTGCTTATTGAGGACGTCCATGACAGTTCGTCCCATTTCTTCGGTGTAGACAGTGACACAAGATAAGGGTGGAAATACCTGTCTTGCCATGATTGTATCATTAAAGGAAACGATTTGAATCTGATCTGGAACAATGAGGCTAGCTTCTTGAAAAGCTCTGAGTGTTCCAATTTTACTAAAAAAACAGTAAAAATATTGGTTTTTCTTGTTAAAAGGGGTTACACTATTAGTATGAAAAATAATAAGCGAGGTACATCCGGTGAAATCATCACAGTTAAGAGAAAAGTTTAAAGAAGTTTTTGGTAAAGAAGCAGACCATACTTTCTTTTCACCAGGTCGTATTAATTTGATTGGTGAGCATACGGACTACAATGGAGGTAAGGTCCTTCCCGTAGCTATTACCCTAGGTACTTACGGAGCGGCCCGCAAACGTGATGACAAAGTTTTGCGTTTCTTCTCAGGTAACTTTGAAGAGAAGGAAATCATCGAAGTGCCACTTGAAAATCTTCGTTTTGAAAAAGAACACAACTGGACAAACTATCCAAAAGGTGTTCTTCATTTCTTGCAAGAAGCTGGGCATACGATTGATTCAGGTATGGATATTTACATCTATGGTAACATTCCAAACGGATCAGGCTTGTCATCATCAGCATCTTTGGAATTATTAATTGGTGTTATTGTTGAAAAACTTTATGACCTTAAATTGGAACGCCTGGACTTGGTTAAAATCGGAAAACAAACGGAAAATGACTTTATTGGCGTTAACTCTGGTATCATGGACCAATTCGCTATTGGTATGGGAGCTGATCAATATGCGATTTACTTGGACACAAATACTCTAGAGTATGACTTGGTACCCCTTGACCTCAAGGATAATGTCGTAGTCATCATGAACACTAACAAACGTCGTGAATTGGCTGATTCTAAATACAATGAACGTCGTGCTGAATGTGAAACAGCAGTATCTGAACTACAAGAAAAATTGGATATCCAAACTCTCGGTGAATTAGACCTCTGGACATTTGACGCATACAGCTATTTGATTAAAGACGAAAACCGCATCAAACGTGCACGCCATGCATTTCTTGAAAATCAACGTACAATTCAAGCTCGTAAAGCTCTTGAAGCAGGAGATTTGGAAGGCTTTGGACGCCTTATGAATGCTTCTCATGTGTCATTGGAATATGATTACGAAGTTACAGGTCTTGAACTTGATACTTTGGCACACACAGCTTGGGAACAAGAAGGAGTATTAGGAGCCCGCATGATAGGAGCTGGTTTCGGTGGATGTGCCATTGCACTTGTAAACAAAGACAAAGTTGAAGACTTCAAAAAAGCAGTTGGTCAACGCTATGAAGAAGTCGTTGGTTATGCACCAAGCTTCTATATTGCCGAAGTAACTGGTGGTTCACGAGTACTTGATTAATGAGAAAGAAGTAGAGATTATGGCTGAAAATTTAGTAAACACTTTTGTAACTCAGGTTATTGAAAATAGTGATTATGAGGAATTGGACCGTATCTATTTGACAAACAAAGTTTTTACTTTGGTTGGAGAAGGAGTTGCTGATGTTGAAACAGATAGCTCTGAATTGATTGACCTTAAAGACCAGTTGCTTCAAGCAGGTGTTAAAGCTGGTTCCGTAGGTGAACTTAACGAAGAACAAGATATCATCGGTGCTCAACTCATGGACTTAATTACACCAAGACCGAGCGTTGTCAATCGTAACTTCTGGGGTACTTATAAATCTAACCCAGAGCAAGCAATTGCTGACTTTTATGCACAAAGTAAACGAAATGATTATGTGAAAGTCAAAGCCATTGCACAAAATATTGCTTATAAAGCACCAACTAAATACGGTGACTTGGAAATTACGATTAACCTTTCAAAACCTGAAAAAGATCCCAAAGCCATCGCTGCAGCTAAAAATGCGGTAGCTTCTGATTATCCAAAATGCCAACTTTGTATGGAAAATGAAGGTTATTTGGGTCGCATTAATCACCCAGCCCGCAGCAATCACCGTGTTGTTCGTTTCCAAATGGAAGACAAGGAGTGGGGCTTCCAATACTCGCCTTATGCCTACTTTAACGAACATTCTATCTTCTTTTATGGTAAGCACGAACCAATGCACATCAGTCCATTGACGTTTGGCCGTCTCCTAACAATTGTTAAAGCATTCCCTGGTTACTTCGCAGGTTCAAATGCCGATCTTCCAATTGTAGGTGGTTCAATTCTTACACATGAACACTATCAAGGTGGTCGCCATACCTTCCCAATGGAAGTAGCAGGCATTAAAGAAAAAGTTAGCTTTGATGGTTACTCTGATGTTGAGGCTGGCATCGTTAATTGGCCTATGTCTGTTCTTCGTCTAAGAAGTGAAGACAAGGGAAGACTTATCGCTCTTGCAACTAAAATCCTAAATTGCTGGCATGGTTATTCAGACGAAAAAGCTGGGATCTTGGCTGAGTCTGATGGACAACCTCACCACACCATTACTCCAATTGCTCGTAGAAAAGACGGCAAATTTGAATTGGATTTGGTTCTTCGTGACAATCAAACTTCTGAAGAACATCCAGACGGTATCTATCACCCACATAAAGATGTTCAACATATTAAGAAAGAAAACATTGGTTTGATTGAAGTTATGGGATTGGCCATTCTCCCACCTCGTTTGAAAACAGAACTTAAAGATGTTGAAGATTATCTATTAGGTCAAGGTAACCAAGTTGCTCCAATTCACCAAGAATGGGCAGATGAACTCAAAGCTCAAAATCCGAATATTACGTTTGAGGAAGTGACAGAAGTTGTTCGACAATCTGTTGCAGATATCTTTGCTCGTGTACTAGAAGATGCAGGTGTTTATAAGACTAATAGTGAAGGCTTGGATCAGTTTAAAGCATTTGTAGATTTTGTAAATTTAGCTGATTAATTGTTTTTTCCGAAGAAAGGAGATAAGAAATGGCAATTTTAGTATTAGGTGGAGCTGGTTATATCGGTTCTCACATGGTTGATCGCTTAGTTGAAAAAGGTCAAGAAAAAGTAGTAGTAGTAGATAGTTTGGTAACAGGTCACCGTGCTGCCGTACATCCAGATGCTATTTTCTATCAAGGCGATCTTTCTGATCAGGATTTTATGAGAAAGGTCTTCAAAGAAAACCCTGATGTTGATGCTGTTATTCACTTTGCGGCCTATTCTTTGGTTGGTGAATCAATGGAAAAACCACTCAAATATTTTGATAACAACACAGCTGGAATGGTTAAATTGCTTGAGGTTATGAACGAATGCGGTGTTAAATACATTGTCTTCTCATCAACAGCAGCAACTTACGGAATTCCAGAAGAAATTCCAATTCTTGAAACAACACCACAAAATCCTATCAACCCATATGGTGAAAGTAAGTTGATGATGGAAACCATTATGAAGTGGTCAGACCAAGCTTACGGCATCAAGTATGTCCCTCTTCGTTACTTTAATGTGGCGGGTGCCAAACCTGATGGTTCGATTGGTGAGGACCACGGTCCAGAAACTCACCTTCTACCGATTATTCTTCAAGTAGCTCAAGGTGTTCGTGAAAAAATCATGATCTTTGGGGATGACTACAATACTCCAGACGGGACTAACGTTCGTGACTATGTGCATCCATTCGACTTGGCGGACGCTCACCTCCTTGCTGTTGAATATCTTCGTAAAGGTAATGAATCTACAGCCTTTAACTTAGGTTCATCAACAGGTTTCTCAAACCTTCAAATTCTTGAAGCAGCTCGTAAGGTAACTGGTAAAGAGATTCCAGCTGAAAAAGCTGATCGTCGTCCTGGTGATCCTGATATATTGATTGCTTCATCTGAAAAAGCACGTACAGTTCTTGGATGGAAACCACAATTTGATAACATCGAAAAAATCATCGCAAGTGCTTGGGCATGGCATTCTAGTCATCCAAAAGGGTACGATGATCGAAGATAATTAAAATAATAAACAAAAACAAAGAGTATATATAATTGTTGTACTCTTTGTTTTTTGAGGAAATAATATGAAAATAAGCTGCGAAATTATTGGAAAAGTTGATTCAGGCGATGTCAGTAAAATTTCAATGGAAAATAATAATGGTGTTGTCATTTCCACACTCACAACAGGTGCTACACTTCAGGAGTTTTTGGTTCCAACGGAAACTGGTGCTCTTAAAAATATAGTGCTTGGTTTCAGTGATTCCGAGGATTACTATAAGAATAATTTATATACCTGCCAATCTGTCGGAAGGGTTGCTGGAAGAATCGGAAAAGCTTCGTATACTCATGATATGGTTCGTTATAGCCTTCCTAAGAATGAAGGAGAAAATTGCCTACACAGTGGTCCGGAAGGAATGCAGTTCCAAAATTGGAATTATGTCACAAACTTGACAGAGGAATATGTTGAGACAAAGTTTGTTAGAAGACTTTACTCAAGTGTCGATGGGTTCCCTGGTGACATGTCAGTTTCTATTACCTACAGACTTAACAACAGCAATCGCTTATCAATCTTCTTTGATGCCTTTGATGTTACAGAAACGACAGTCTTTAATCCGACAAACCATGTTTACTTTAATCTTAGCGGCAAACAGGATTTATCAAGTCATGAGTTACAAATCTATTCAGACTATCGTTTAGAGTTGGATTCTGAGTTAATTCCAACAGGACAAAAAATTAATGTAGATGGAACGAACTATGATTTCAGAAAGACAACTGACTTGCTACCTCGAATTGAAGCAAATAATGGTTTTGATGATGCCTTTGTAGTTAGAGGGGAAACTTGTGATCATGTGAAAGAAGTAGCTATTTTGCATGACAAAGAAAGCGGAGATGGTATTGAAATCTTCTCTAACAGAAATGGTTTAGTTATTTATACTATGGATATTATAGGGGATAATATTTACTTTGCAAGAGATCGAGGAACAATTGCAAAAGGACGAGAAGCTATAGCCATGGAAGCTCAAACCCTTCCAGATGCCGTTAATCACAAAGATTTTGGAGATATTATCTTAGATAAAGGTCATAGTGTAAACTATGAAATTGGCTTCCAATACTTTAATTCATCAAAATAATCATGTATTAGTAAAAGTTTAGTAAAAAACTATTGACAATTCAAACTAATACTTGTATAATGGAAGCGTATTCAAAAATAACAGGAGGTTCTCATCATGAGAAAATCTAACGTTCAGATGAAGTCTCGTCTATCCTATGCAGCGGGTGCTTTTGGTAACGACGTCTTCTATGCAACGTTGTCAACATACTTTATTATGTTTGTGACAACTCACTTGTTTAACACAGGTGATCCAAAGCAAAATAGTCACTACGTACTATTAATTACTAACATCATCTCTATTTTGCGTATCTTGGAAGTATTTATCGATCCATTGATCGGTAACATGATTGATAATACTCATACTAAGTATGGTAAATTCAAACCATGGGTAGTTAGTGGTGGTATCATCAGTTCTATCACCTTGTTGCTTCTCTTCACCGATTTAGGTGGTTTGAATAAAACAAATCCTTTCTTGTACCTTGTACTTTTCGGAATTATCTACCTTGTAATGGATGTCTTCTACTCAATTAAAGATATCGGTTTCTGGTCAATGATTCCTGCCTTGTCTTTTGACAGTCATGAACGTGAAAAAATGGCAACTTTTGCCCGTATTGGTTCTACGATTGGTGCCAATATTGTAGGTGTTGCCATCATGCCAATCGTTTTGTTCTTCTCTATGACAAACAGTAGTGGCTCTGGAGATAAATCTGGATGGTTCTGGTTTGCATTTATCGTTGCTCTCATTGGTGTGATTACATCAATTGCTGTTGGTATTGGTACACGTGAAGTTGAGTCAAAACTTCGTGATAACAATGAAAAAACTAGCCTTAAACAAGTCTTTAAAGTTCTTGGTAAAAACGACCAATTGATGTGGTTGTCTCTCGGATATTGGTTCTATGGTCTTGGTATTAATACACTTAATGCTCTTCAACTTTATTACTTCACATTTATCCTTGGTGATTCAGGGAAATACTCAATCCTTTACGGATTGAATACAGTTGTTGGTTTGGTTTCAGTTTCACTGTTCCCTAGTCTTGCTGGTAAATTCAACCGTAAACGTTTGTTCTATGGATGTATTGCAGTAATGCTCGGTGGTATCGGAATCTTTAGTATTGCAGGTACTTCACTTCCAATGATCTTGACTGCAGCTGAACTCTTCTTCATTCCACAACCTCTTGTGTTCCTTGTTATCCTTATGATTATCTCTGACTCAGTAGAATATGGTCAATGGAAATTGGGACACCGTGATGAATCACTTACTTTGTCAGTTCGTCCACTTGTTGATAAACTTGGTGGTGCGATGTCAAACTGGCTTGTTTCTACAATTGCCGTAGCTGCCGGTATGACAACAGGTGCCTCAGCATCAACAATTACAACACATCAACAGTCTATTTTTAAGCTTAGCATGTTTGGTTTCCCAGCAGCAACAATGCTCATCGGAGTCTTCATTATTGCTCGTAAAATCACTTTGACTGAAGCACGTCACGCTGAAATTGTTGAAGAATTGGAATATCGCTTTAGTGCAGCAACTTCTGAGAAGGAAGTTAATGCTAATAGCGTTTCTCTTGTGAACCCTACAACTGGTAAACTAGTTGATCTTTCAAGCGTTAGTGATAAACGCTTTGCTTCTGGTAGCCTAGGTAAAGGATTTGCAATCAAACCTTCAGATGGTAAGGTTTTTGCCCCAATTAGTGGTACAGTTCGTCAGATTCTACCTACTCGTCATGCGATTGGTATTGAAAGTGATGATGGTGTCGTTGTTCTCGTACACGTTGGTATTGGAACAGTTAAACTTAAAGGTGAAGGGTTCATTAGTTACGTAGAACAAGGTGATCGTGTTGAAGTTGGACAAAAACTTCTTGAGTTCTGGCCACCAATTATTGAAAAAAATGGATTGGATGATACAGTACTTGTTACTGTAACTAATTCTGAAAAATTCAGTGCTTTCCATCTTGAACAAACAGTTGGAGAAGAGGTTGGAGCCTTGTCTGAAGTTATTACTTTTAAAAAAGGAGAATAAGTATGAAAACAATTGAAAAAATTCAAACTTGTTTAAGCGATCCAAAGATTGTTAGCGTTAATACAGTTGACGCTCACTCAGATCATAAGTATTTTGAAACACTTGCAGAATTTTCTGACGGAGAGATGAGGTTAAGACAATCTCTTAATGGAAAATGGAAAATTCACTATGCTCAGAATTCAAATCAAGTTTTAAAAGACTTTTATAAAACAGAATTTGATGAAACTGACTTGAGTTTCATCAATGTACCAGGTCATTTGGAACTTCAAGGTTTTGGTTCTCCACAATATGTGAATGTCCAATATCCTTGGGATGGTAAAGAATTCCTTCGCCCACCTCAAGTTCCTCAAGAATCAAATGCTGTTGCATCATACGTTAAACATTTTACCTTGAATGATGCATTAAAAGATAAAAAAGTATTTATCTCATTCCAAGGGGTTGCCACTTCCATCTTTGTATGGGTCAATGGTAACTTCGTAGGATACAGTGAAGATTCATTCACACCTAGTGAATTTGAAATTAGTGATTACCTTGTTGAAGGTGATAACAAGTTGGCGGTAGCTGTTTATCGTTACTCTACAGCAAGCTGGTTGGAAGACCAAGACTTCTGGAGACTGTACGGTATTTTCAGAGATGTTTACTTGTACGCTATTCCAAAAGTTCACGTTCAAGATCTCTTTGTTAAGGGAGATTATGATTACCAAACAAAAGCAGGTCAATTGGATATTGATTTGAAGGCTGTTGGTGATTATGAAGATAAGAAGATTAAATATGTTCTTTCAGATTATGAAGGCATCGTTACAGAAGGTGATGCATCTGTTAATGGTGACGGTGAACTATCTGTAAGTCTTGAAAATCTTAAAATCAAACCTTGGAGTGCTGAAAGTCCTAAACTTTATGATTTGGTCCTTCATGTTTTGGATGATGACCAAGTTGTTGAAGTCGTTCCAGTTAAAGTTGGATTTAGACGCTTTGAAATTAAAGATAAACTTATGCTTTTGAATGGTAAGAGAATTGTCTTTAAAGGGGTTAACAGACACGAATTTAACGCTAGAACAGGACGTTGTATCACTGAAGAAGATATGCTTTGGGATATCAAAGTGATGAAACAACATAACATCAATGCTGTTCGTACTTCACACTATCCTAACCAAACACGTTGGTATGAATTGTGTGATGAATATGGACTTTATGTTATCGATGAAGCCAACCTTGAAACACACGGTACATGGCAAAAACTTGGTCTAAGCGAACCTTCATGGAATATCCCAGCTAGTGAACCAGAATGGTTGCCTGCTTGTTTGGATCGTGCCAATAACATGTTCCAACGCGATAAGAATCACGCTAGTGTTATCATTTGGTCTTGTGGTAATGAATCATATGCTGGTAAAGATATTGCTGACATGGCTGATTACTTCCGTAGTGTTGACAATACTCGTCCAGTTCACTATGAAGGTGTTACATGGTGTCGTGAGTTTGATTACATTACAGACATCGAAAGTCGTATGTATGCAAAACCAGCTGATATCGAAGAATACCTCACAACTGGTAAACTAGTTGATCTTTCAAGCGGTAGTGTTGCTTCAGGTAACCTAACTAACAGTCCTCAAAAACCTTATATTTCATGTGAATACATGCATACAATGGGTAACTCTGGTGGTGGATTGGAACTCTACACTGACTTAGAGAAATATCCAGAATACCAAGGTGGATTTATTTGGGACTTCATTGACCAAGCTATTTACAAAACACTTCCAAATGGTAGCGAATTCCTATCATATGGTGGTGACTGGCATGATAGACCTTCTGACTACGAATTTTGTGGAAATGGTATTGTCTTTGCAGATCGTACCCTAACTCCAAAACTTCAAACAGTTAAACATCTTTACTCTAATATTAAGATTGCTGTTGATGAAAAATCAGTAACTATCAAGAATGATAATGTCTTCGAAGATCTTTCTGCTTATACTTTCCTAGCTAGAGTTTACGAAGATGGTAGAAAAGTTAGTGAAAGTGAATATCACTTTGATGTTAAACCAGGCGAAGAAGCAACATTCCCAGTTAACTTTGTAGTCGAGGCTTCAAATTCTGAACAAATTTACGAAGTTGCTTGTGTTTTGAGGGAAGCAACTGAATGGGCTCCTAAAGGTCATGAAATTGTTCGTGGTCAATATGTTGTTGAAAAGATTAGCTCTGAAACACCAGTTAAAGCACCTTTGAATGTTGTTGAAGGCGACTTCAACATCGGTATTCAAGGACAAAACTTCTCAATCTTGCTTTCACGTGCACAAAATACTTTAGTATCTGCTAAGTATAATGGTGTTGAATTTATTGAGAAAGGTCCTAAACTTAGCTTCACTCGTGCTTACACTGACAACGATCGTGGTGCTGGATATCCATTCGAAATGGCAGGCTGGAAGGTTGCTGGAAACTATAGTAAAGTTACAGATACTCAAATTCAAATCGAAGACGACTCTGTTAAAGTGACTTATGTTCATGAATTGCCTGGCTTATCTGATGTCGAAGTTAAGGTAACTTATCAAGTTGACTACAAGGGTCGAATCTTTGTTACTGCAAACTATGATGGTAAAGCAGGTTTGCCAAACTTCCCTGAATTTGGTCTAGAATTTGCTATCGGTTCACAATTTACAAACCTTAGCTATTATGGATATGGTGCAGAAGAAAGCTACCGTGATAAACTTCCTGGTGCCTATCTTGGTCGATATGAAACATCTGTTGAAAAGACATTTGCTCCATATCTAATGCCACAAGAATCTGGTAATCACTATGGTACTCGTGAATTCACAGTATCTGATGATAACCATAATGGTCTTAAATTCACCGCACTTAATAAGGCATTCGAATTCAGTGCTTTGCGTAACAGTACTGAACAAATTGAAAATGCTCGTCACCAATATGAGTTGCAAGAATCTGATGCTACATGGATCAAAGTTCTTGCTGCTCAAATGGGTGTAGGTGGTGACGACTCATGGGGTGCTCCAGTTCATGATGAATTCTTGGTTAGCTCAGCAGATAGCTATCAATTGAGCTTCATGATTGAACCACTCAACTAAAGTATTATTGGAATTTGACTCCAACAATATATTTGATAAAGGAAACTCGAAAGGGTTTCCTTTTGTCATGGTTTGAAGTAAGAAAAAAGGGCTCTTTGTCAACTA
>DOTL01000031.1 GCA_003521145.1 Streptococcus sp.
GTACGACATGCCCGTCGTACATAACAAAAAAGTTTGGAAAATCTTCCAAACTTTTTTTATAGACTAGTCGATGTAGTGAAGTTTTCCTCGGAAGTCTTCAAGAGTTTCGTAACCTTTTTCTTCCATGATTTCTTTAAGTTCTTTAGTAATACGGTCAAAAATAGCGACACCTTCTTTTTGAAGGGCAGTACCAACTTGTACCATACTTGCGCCACAAAGGATGTGTTCAAAAGCATCACGACCAGATTTTACACCACCGGTACCAATAATTTGGATTTCAGGTTTCAAACGTTGGTAGAAAGCATGAACGTTTGCCAAGGCAGTAGGTTTGATGTAGTCACCACCTATACCACCAAAACCATTCTTAGGTTTGATGACAACAGACTCATCTTCAATGTAAAGGCCATTACCAATTGAGTTCACACAGTTAACAAAGACAAGTGGGAATTGGTTGAAAACGGTAGCAGCTTGATCAAAGTGCACAATATCAAAGTATGGTGGTAATTTCACACCAAGAGGTTTCGAAAAGTAAGAAAAGACTTCAGTTAGGATCTCTGTTGTTGTTTCAAAATCGTAAGCAATTTGAGGTTTACCCGGAACGTTAGGACATGAAAGGTTGAGTTCAACTAGCCCTTCATAGTCACTTTCTTGAACTTTTTTAAGAATAGTATGTGTTTCCTCAGGGGAAAGACCAACGAGAGAAAGAAAATGATTTTTTGTATTGGGTTGCTTTTGTAATTCAATGACATAGTCAAGGTAGTATTCGAAACCGTTATTTGGCAATCCCATTGAGTTGATTGACCCAAGGGGTACATTCACATAACGTGGTTCAGGATTACCGGGACGGGCCTCAAGTGTTCCTGTTTTTGTGACAAATGAACCCGCAGCTGAAGCCTCAACCTCTGCCAATTCTTCCTTAGTCATACAATGAACACCAGCGGCATTCATAAGACAGTTATCAAACGTAAACTGACCAACTTTTGTAGCAGTAGAAACCATAAGATCCTCCTTAAAGATCACAAAGTAAAATGTTACTATTTCATATCATTTTAGCATGAAAAGGGGCCTAAAACAAGGAAATATTGGATGTGCAAATGCCTCTAAAACAAAATTCTGATATCGTCTCTTTTTGCTAAGACAAGAAGCAATAGAATTTTACAGAATTTTTTTAATTTAGCTAGCTTTTTCAAGGTTTTTTGGGTAGAATAGATAGAGTAAATGGGTTTAACCCAAAATAAAAAGGAGACATAAATAATGGTAAAATTGGTTTTCGCTCGCCACGGTGAGTCTGAATGGAACAAAGCTAACCTTTTCACAGGTTGGGCTGACGTAGATCTTTCTGAAAAAGGTACTCAACAAGCTATCGACGCTGGTAAATTGATTAAAGAAGCTGGTATCGAATTTGACCAAGCATACACTTCAGTATTGAAACGTGCAATCAAAACAACTAACTTGGCTCTTGAAGCATCTGACCAACTTTGGGTTCCAGTTGAAAAATCATGGCGCTTGAACGAACGTCACTACGGTGGTTTGACTGGTAAAAACAAAGCAGAAGCTGCTGAGCAATTTGGTGCTGAGCAAGTTCACATCTGGCGTCGTTCATACGATGTATTGCCTCCAGCAATGGATCGTGATGATGAGTACTCAGCACACACTGACCGTCGTTACGCTTCACTTGATGACTCAGTAATTCCAGATGCTGAAAACTTGAAAGTTACTTTGGAACGTGCACTTCCATTCTGGGAAGATAAAATCGCTCCAGCTCTTAAAGATGGAAAAAACGTATTCGTTGGTGCGCACGGTAACTCAATCCGTGCCCTTGTTAAACACATCAAACAATTGTCGGATGACGAAATCATGGATGTTGAAATTCCAAACTTCCCACCATTGGTATTCGAATTTGACGAAAAATTGAACGTTGTTAACGAATACTACCTCGGAAAGTAAGCTGAGATAAGTAGTTATCATTAACAAATAAAAAGTTGACTTCGGTCAGCTTTTTTCTTTTCTTAAAAATAAATTTAAATAGTGGTCAGAAAAGTCAGTCAATTCAGTAATTTTTCCTTGACTTTCAAGGTGGAAAGATTTATCATATTAACCAAGATACATCGAAAGGAAATGAGTCAAATGACATTCGCAACTACAATTGTTTTGCTATTGCGTAATGAGGGCTAGTGCAAAAGCATTAGTCCTGTTTGGCTTACCAAGCGGGAAGTAAAAACATCTCGCTTGGGTTTCCGAGTGAGATGTTTTTTTACTACTATTGTTTTTACTTTTAGAAAGAGGATTGTCTATGCGTAAAGTGGAGTTTCTTGATACAAGCCTTCGAGATGGGGAACAAACACCAGGTGTTAACTTCTCAATCAAAGAAAAAGTTGCTATTGCAAAGCAACTTGAAAAATGGGGAATTTCTTCAATCGAAGCTGGTTTCCCTGCAGCTAGTCCAGATTCATTTGAGGCTGTAAAACAAATTTCAGCTGCTATGACTACTACAGCAGTTTCTGGTTTGGCTCGTTCTGTAAAGTCTGATATTGATGCTTGTTATGAAGCTATTAAGGATGCAAAATTCCCACAATGTCATGTCTTTATTGCAACAAGTCCTATTCATCGTGAATTCAAGTTGAAGAAATCAAAAGAAGAAATTCTTGAGATTATCAAAGAACATGTGACTTATGCGCGTGAACGTTTTGATGTTGTTGAGTTCTCACCTGAAGATGCTACTCGTACAGAGCTCGATTATCTCTTGGAAGTTGTTCAAACAGCAGTTGATGCCGGTGCGACTTATATTAATATTCCGGATACAGTTGGTTTTACAACTCCTGAAGAGTTTGGAAATATTTTCAAATATCTTATTGAAAATGTTAAATCAGATCGTGAAATCATCTTCAGTCCTCACTGCCACAATGACCTTGGTATGGCTGTAGCTAACACTCTAGCAGCTATTAAAAATGGTGCTGGCCGTGTTGAAGGTACTGTCAATGGTATCGGTGAACGTGCAGGTAATGCAGCACTTGAAGAAGTGGCAGTAGCTCTTAATATCCGTGAAGACTATTACCAAGCAACAAGTGATATCGTTCTTAATGAAACAGTTAATACCGCTGAACTTGTGTCTCGCTATTCAGGTATTGCTATTCCTAAGAATAAAGCTGTTGTTGGTGGGAATGCCTTTTCTCATGAATCTGGTATCCACCAAGATGGTTTCCTTAAAAATCCTCTTACTTATGAAATCATTACACCCGAGTTGGTTGGGGTTAAGAAAAGCTCACTTCCACTTGGTAAATTGTCAGGTCGCCATGCCTTTATTGAAAAATTGAAAGAACTTGAGATTGACTTTGTTGAAGAAGATATCAAACCACTCTTTGCTAAATTCAAGCTCTTGGCTGATAAAAAACATGACATTACTGATGCTGATATTCGAGCACTTGTTGCTGGGACTAATGTTGAAAATCCAGAAGGCTTCCATTTCCAAGATCTTCGCTTGACAACTAATCCTGATGAAACAATTACTGCTGCAGTTAGCTTGGTAAATGAAGACGGGGAAGCTGTAGAATTTTTGGCAAATGGCCAAGGATCAGTTGAAGCTATCTTCAATGCTATCGATAAGTTCTTCAATCAAACAGTCCGCTTGATTTCTTATAATATCGATGCCGTAACTGATGGTATTGATGCCCAAGCACGTGTACTTGTATCTGTAGAAAATGTGGATACAGATACAATCTTCAACGCTTCAGGTTTGGAATTTGACGTCTTGAAAGCTTCAGCAATTGCCTATATCAATGCTAATACATTGGTTCAAAAAGAAAATGCTGGTGAGATGACACGTAAGGTTTCTTATCGTGACCTTCCATAAGCCGATGAGGAGTTAAACATGACAAAGAAAATTGTAACACTTTCAGGTGATGGAATTGGACCTGAGATTATGGCAGCAGGTCTTGAAGTTCTTGAAAAAGTAGCTTCAAAAATTGGATTTGATTACGACATCGATGCTAAACCATTTGGTGGTGCTGGCATTAATGCTGAGGGTCATCCACTTCCTAAGACAACTTTGGATGCAACTAAATCAGCAGATGCTATCCTCTTGGCTGCAATTGGTGGACCTAAATATGACAATGCGCCAGTTCGTCCTGAACAAGGACTTCTGGCCATTCGTAAAGAGTTGAATCTCTTTGCTAATATCCGTCCTGTCCGCATCTTTGATGCTTTGAAACACTTGTCACCGCTTAAACCTGAGCGTATTGAGGGCGTAGACTTCGTCGTTGTTCGTGAGCTTACAGGTGGAATTTACTTTGGTGAGCACATTTTGGAAGAAGATAAGGCTCGCGATATCAATAATTATTCAGCAGATGAGATTCGTCGTATTATGCGTCGTGCCTTCAAGATTGCCCAAGGTCGTGGCAAAAAGGTCACTAGCATTGATAAACAAAATGTTTTAGCAACTTCTAAATTGTGGCGTAAGGTTGCTGATGAAGTTTCTTTGGAGTTTCCAGATGTAACCCTTGAACATCAGCTCGTTGATAGTGCCGCAATGATTATGATTACCAAACCAGCTCGTTTTGATGTGGTTGTGACAGAAAACCTTTTTGGTGATATCTTGTCTGATGAATCAAGTGTCCTTCCAGGAACTTTAGGTGTTATGCCATCTGCCAGTCATTCTGAAAATGGTCCAAGTCTTTATGAACCAATCCATGGTTCGGCACCAGACATCGCTGGTCAAGGTATCGCCAACCCAATTTCAATGATTTTGTCAGTAGCTATGATGTTGCGTGAAAGTTTCGATGAAACTGAAGGGGCAGAATTGATTGAAAATGCTGTAGATAAGACCTTGAATCAAGACATCTTGACACGTGATTTGGGTGGTCAGGCTTCGACTGCTGAAATGACAGCAGCTATTATTGCCAATCTCTAAAATCATGACACAGAAATTAGTGTTACTAAGTGTTTTGTTGGTGTGGAATATAGTCGTCCTATCCGTTTATGGACTTGATAAACATAAGGCTATTCAACATAAGAGACGGATTTCTGAGAAGGCATTATTATTGCAGACTCTGATCTTTGGTGGTATTGGTGCATTTCTAGGTGGAAAACTTTTTAGACATAAAATTAACAAATGGTATTTTAGGCTATGTTGGCTTATAGGTATTGTTATAGATGTCGTTCTTTTATACCTTATTCTAACAAGACTTTCGGATTAGCTAATCCTTAGATTATATTTGGAGTATTTTATGAGCGGAAAATCAATTTTTGATAAACTATGGGAACGCCACGTAATTACAGGTGATGAGGGGCAACCCCAACTTATGTACGTGGACCAACATTATATTCATGAAGTGACTAGTCCTCAAGCTTTTCAAGGTCTTCGTGATGCTGGACGTAAAGTAAGGCGTCCAGATCTGACTTTTGGGAACTTTGACCATAATGTTCCAACTGTGAATATCTTTGATATTAGAGATGTTATTTCTAAGGCACAAATTGATAAACTTGCTGAAAATGTCATTGAGTTTAGTATTGACAATGCGCCACATGGTTCGGATAAGCAAGGAATCGTACATATGGTTGGTCCAGAAACAGGACGTACGCAACCAGGTAAGTTTATTGTTTGTGGGGATAGCCACACAGCTACCCACGGTGCCTTTGGAGCTATAGCCTTTGGTATTGGAACGAGCGAGGTTGAGCATGTCTTTGCTACACAGACACTTTGGCAAGTCAAACCTAAAAAAATGTTGGTAGAATTCACTGGGAAACCTCAGAAAGGCATTTATTCAAAAGATTACATTCTCGCCCTGATTGCTAAATATGGGGTTGCTTGTGGAGTGGGTTATGTTGTAGAGTACCGCGGTGAGGCAATTGACCGTTTGACTATGGAAGAACGTATGACAATCTGTAATATGTCAATTGAATTTGGTTCGAAAATGGGAATTATGAATCCAGACCAAACAACATATGATTATATGTGTGGTCGAGAATGTGTTCCTGAGGATTTTGATGCAGCAGTAGCTGACTGGAAGACACTAGTTAGTGATGATGATGCAGAATACGATAAAGTCATTCGCATGGATGTTTCTGAGTTGGCACCAATGGTCACATGGGGAACTAATCCATCTATGGGGGTAGATTTTGATATGCCTTTCCCTGAAGTTCGAGATATGAATGATGATCGTGCATACCATTATATGGGTCTTCGTCCGGGTCAAAAAGCAGAAGACATTAATCTTGGGTATATCTTTATTGGGTCTTGTACTAATGCTCGCTTGAGTGACTTGCAGTTGGCAGCCAGAATTGTTAAAGGTAAGAAGATTTCCCCTAATTTGACAGCTATTGTGGTTCCAGGTTCTAGACCTGTTAAACGAGCTGCAGAGAAAATTGGGTTGGATAAGATATTTAAAGATGCTGGTTTTGAATGGAGAGAGCCAGGATGCTCAATGTGTCTTGGAATGAATCCAGATAAAGTGCCTGATGGGGTCCATTGTGCTTCAACAAGTAATCGAAATTTTGAGGATCGACAAGGGTTTGGAGCAAAAACACACCTTTGTAGTCCTGCAATGGCAGCGGCAGCAGCTATCGCCGGACATTTCGTTGATGTTCGCCGAATGCCGGAAGTACAATAAGGAGTAAACATGGAAAAAATTACCATTTATACCGGTACGACAGTTCCATTGATGAATGATAACATCGATACCGACCAGATTCTTCCCAAACAGTTTCTCAAACTGATTGACAAAAAAGGTTTTAGAAAATATTTGATGTATGCTTGGCGTTATAAAGATGACAAATACACTGAGGATCCTGGTTTTGTTTTTAACCGACCTGAATATCGTAAAGCAACTATTTTAATAACAGGTGATAATTTCGGTGCAGGTTCATCTCGTGAACATGCTGCGTGGGCCCTAGCTGACTATGGATTTAAAGTTGTTATTGCAGGTTCCTTCGGAGACATTCACTATAATAATGAACTTAATAATGGCATGTTACCAATTGTTCAACCGATAGAAGTCCGTCAAAAATTGGAACAATTAAAACCTACTGATGAAGTGACGATAGACTTAGAACAACAAAAAATTATTTCACCGGTCGGTGAGTTCACTTTCGAAATTGATGGTGAATGGAAACATAAACTTTTAAATGGATTAGATGATATAGGGATTACCCTGCAGTATGAGGATTTGATCACCGAGTACGAAAAACATCGTCCAAACTATTGGCAGTAATAGTCTTATATTTTTGAATATTCCGAAAATTACTTGCCTGATAGCTATGAACATGATAAAATAGATGTATTATAATTAGATGGAGAACACACATTATGACTAAACATATCCAATGGGATGGTAACCTTAACCAAGAAGGTTTTGAAATTCTTAAAGGTGAAGGTGGATGTATCGTTACACCAACTAAAGTTGGTTACATTATTATGACTAGCGATAAAGCTGGTTTGGAACGTAAATTCGAAGCTAAAGAACGTAACCGTAACAAACCAGGTGTTGTTCTTTGTGGAAGCATGGATGAGTTGCGTGCATTGGCACAATTGACTCCTAAAATTGATGCTTTCTATCAAAAGCACTGGGATGAAGATATCCTTCTTGGATGTATTCTTCCGTGGCGTGAGGATGCTTACACAAAACTCCAAGCATTTGGTGATGGCCGTGAAGAGCTTATGACTGATGTACGTGGAACATCATGTTTCGTTATTAAATTTGGTAAAGCTGGTGAGCAAATTGCCAAAGAAATGTGGGAAAAAGAAGGTAAGATGGTTTACGCTTCATCAGCAAACCCTTCAGGTAAAGGTAACCGTGGTAAGGTTGAAGGTATTGGTGAACGTATTGAAAATGCTGTTGACCTTGTCATCGAAGCTGATGAATACGTTGCGTCAATTCAGCCTGATAAAACTGTTGAAACACGTTATGAACAAGGTGTTATGGTATCAATGGTTGATGCAGACGGTAAATTAATTCCTGAACAAGGTGAGGGAAGCCGTTCAGTAGAACCATGTCCAGTAGTTATCCGTAAAGGTCTTGATATAGATAAAATTATGATGCACCTTTCATACCACTTTAATTCTTGGAACTACCGTCAAGGTGAGTATTATTAAGAAAATAATGTCTTCAAGAAAGCAGAACTACTGGTTCTGCTTTTAATATGCTTAAAAACTTGTGATATAATACTATTTGAAAAGGTTTCTTTGATTTTTTCTAGAAAACTAAATTATTATTTGACAAAAAATAATTTTGAAAGGAGGCCTTCATGTTTGCACAATTGGATACAAAATCCGTCTATAGCTTCATGGATAGTGTTGTAGATTTGACCACCTACGTTGAGCGTGCTAAAAAGCTTGGCTATCAATCCCTTGGTTTGATGGATCGTGACAATCTCTATGCTGCTTATCATTTTGCTCAGTTTGCAAGTAGCAACGGTTTACGTCCTTTGATTGGTATGGAAGCTAATCTATTTTACGAGGGAAGAAAAATTCCTTTTCGTCTATTAGCAAAAAATAATCAGGGCTATAAAAATTTGATGAAGTTGGCAACAGAGCTCTCCTCAGGGCAACGCGAGCTTACAGCTTTTTCGGACTATCTGAATGCTATTGCCCTCATCCTTCCGAGTGAAGACTGGGAGCCAGGGATGACTCTTGGCTCAGAGGTTTTTATTGGGGTAAGGCCAGAAGATGCTGGCAAAGAGTTTGATTATCCTGTAATTCCTTTACATACAGTGCGTTATTTTGAGAATGTAGATCGCTCGACGATTCAGATGTTACACGCCATCTCACAGAACGTTTCCTTGTCAGAGGCCTCTATTTGTCCTATGAATCAGCTTCTTTTCTCGCCTCAAGAAATGGAAAGTGCATATAGTGATATTCCAGAGGCTTTGAACAATTTGGAGCAACTTGTTTCAGACATTACTTATCAATTTGATACGGATTTGAAGCTTCCCCGTTTTAATCGTGATATGCCAGCAGTTGACCAATTACGTCAATTAGCCCAATCTGGATTAGAAACTAAAAAGTTAAGTGCAGCAGTTTATCAAGAACGTTTAGACAAAGAATTGTCTATCATTCATCAGATGGGCTTTGATGATTATTTCTTGATTGTATGGGACTTATTACGCTTTGGACGTAGCCGTGGTTATTATATGGGGATGGGACGTGGGTCTGCTGCAGGAAGCTTGGTGGCTTATGTCCTTGATATTACTGGAATTGATCCTGTTAAAAATGACTTGCTTTTCGAGCGTTTTCTAAATGAAGAACGTTATAGCATGCCTGATATAGATATTGACTTGCCTGATATCTATCGAAGCGAGTTTCTTCATTATGTTAGGGACCGTTATGGTAGTAAGCACTCTGCTCAGATTGTTACTTTTTCAACTTTTGGGGCCAAACAGGCTATCCGAGATGTTTTTAAACGTTTCGGAGCCAAGGAATTTGAACTGTCACAACTTAGTCAAAAGATTTCTTTTCGTGACAACTTGACCTCTGTCTATGAGAAGAATATGTCATTTAGACAGTTGATTAATCAAAGACAAGAATTTCAGAGGGCTTTTGAGATTGCTAAGGCTATTGAGGGCCAGCCAAGACAGACCTCAATCCATGCTGCTGGTATAGTGATGAGTGACGATGACCTAACCAACCATATTCCTCTAAAAGCTGGTGAGGATATGATGGTTACTCAGTACGATGCCTCCGCAGTCGAAGCTAATGGCTTGCTTAAGATGGATTTTTTGGGTCTCCGTAATTTGACCTTTGTTCAAAAAATGAAGGAGAAACTTGAAGAAGAGCAGGGAGTCACTATAGATATCAAATCCATTGACTTGGAAGACCCACAGACCCTAGCACTTTTTGCCAAGGGTAAAACTAAGGGAATATTTCAGTTTGAGCAGGCAGGTGCTATAAACCTCCTTAGACGGATTAAACCTGCTAAGTTCGAAGAAGTCGTAGCGACAACCTCTCTTAACCGTCCTGGAGCTAGCGATTATACAGATAATTTCATTGCTCGTAAGTATGGTAAGGAAAAAGTAGATTTGATTGATCCAGTAGTCGCACCAATCCTTGAGCCTACGTATGGCATCATGCTTTATCAGGAGCAGGTTATGCAGATTGCCCAAATATTTGCAGGCTTTACACTCGGAAAAGCCGATTTACTTCGTCGGGCAATGTCGAAAAAAGATGCCAATGAAATGTCCAAGATGTCCAAAGAGTTCATGGAAGGAAGTCGTCGGTTGGGACGTGACCCACAGATTGCCGAACGACTTTTTAGTATGATGGCTAAGTTTGCAGGTTATGGCTTTAATAGGAGTCATGCCTATGCTTATTCAGCACTAGCCTTTCAATTAGCCTATTTTAAAACGCATTACCCTCAGATTTTCTATGACGTCATGTTAAACTATTCGTCTAGTGATTACATTAAGGATGCAATTGAAAATGGCTTTTCACTAGCCAGCCTTGATATTAATCGAATTCCCTATCTGGATAAGATTTCAGATGGAAAGATAGTATTAGGTCTTAAGACTATCAAAGGCTTTCCAAGAGATTTTGCCCTTTGGATTATTGAGGATCGCAAACAAAATGGTAAATACATCTCTATAGAAGACTTTTTGACACGTATTCCTAGCAAATATCAGAAAGTCGATAGTCTGATACCTCTCATCCAGATTGGTTTGTTTGATATTTTTGAACCAAATCGTCAGAAAATCATTGGTAATTTAAGCAACCTCTTTACTTTTGTCAACGAGTTAGGGAGTTTATTTGCAGAGTCATCTTACTCTTGGGTTGATTATGAAGACTATAGTCAGACGGATCGTTATAAATTAGAACAGGAGTTACTAGGAGTTGGTCTTAGCCCTCACCCCTTACACTTGGCTCAAAAAATGGCCCCTCGTCCCTATCAAGCCATTTCTGATTTGACTGTTAACGCTAAGGCAACGGTCTTGGTTCAGATAGAATCCGTTCGAATTATCAGAACTAAAAAGGGTGATCAGATGGCCTTTTTGAACGTCACTGATGGAATCAATAAACTTGATGTTACATTATTCCCAGAAACTTATTTCTATCATAAGGATAAATTAAGTGAAGGTGGTCTCTTTTATCTTGATGGACGGACCCAAGAGCGGGATGGATGCATTCAGTTAATTTTGTCTAACATGGAGAAAGCTAGCACGGAGCGTTTCTGGGTTTTACTTGAGAATCATGATAAGGACTTAGACGTTTCTCATATCTTAGCTAAGTATCCTGGACACATACCAGTAATTATTCGTTATCAAGGAAGTAAGGAGACTATCGTTAGTCAAAGGTACAGAGTAGCTAAAAACGAGGAACTTAATCGAGAATTAGCACCTTATGTGTTGAAAACGGTTTTACGGTAAAAAAAACAATAAATCTTTTCAAATTTAAAGCCATTTAGAATTCTTTGTGTTATAATGAAAATGTTAAATATATAAAAGGAGTATCAGGAATAATGAAACGTATTGCTGTTTTGACTAGTGGTGGAGATGCCCCTGGTATGAACGCTGCCACTCGTGCAGTTGTTCTCAAAGCAATTTCTGAAGGAATTGAAGTCTTCGGCATTAAACGTGGATACGCTGGTATGGTTGAAGGAGATATCTTCCAACTTGATGCCAAAGGCGTAGACAACATCCTCAGCCGTGGTGGAACTTTCCTTCAGTCTGCTCGCTATCCTGAGTTTGCCCAACTTGAGGGTCAACTTAAAGGTATTGAGCAACTTAAAAAACATGGAATCGAAGGTGTAGTAGTTATTGGTGGAGATGGTTCTTACCATGGTGCCATGCGTTTGACTGAACATGGTTTCCCAGCTGTTGGTCTTCCAGGAACGATCGATAACGATATCGTTGGTACAGATTATACAATTGGTTTTGATACTGCTGTTGCAACAGCAACAGAAGCTATCGATAGGATTCAAGACACTGCTTTCAGTCACGGACGTACTTTTGTCGTTGAAGTTATGGGACGTAACGCTGGTGATATCGCTCTTTGGGCTGGTATTGCTTCTGGTGCAGACCAAATTATCATACCTGAAGAAGAGTATGATATTAATGAAGTTGTACGTAAAGTTAAAGAAGGTTACGAATCAGGTGCTAAAACTCACCATGTAATCGTACTTGCAGAAGGTGTCATGGGTGCTGAAGAATTTGCAGCTAAAATGAAAGAAGCTGGAGATACTTCAGATCTTCGCGCAACAAACATTGGACACGTGATTCGTGGTGGTTCACCAACTGCGCGTGACCGTGTTCTTGCTTCATGGATGGGTGCACATGCGGTTGACCTCCTTAAACAAGGTATTGGTGGTGTAGCTGTTGGTATCCACAATGAAGAGCTTGTTGAAAGCCCAATCCTTGGTACAGCAGAAGAAGGAGCTTTGTTCAGTCTTACTGAAGACGGTAAAATTATCGTCAACAATCCTCACAAAGCACGTCTTGACTTTGCAGACCTTAACCGTTCATTGTCTAACTTGAGTTAATCTCAGTTACTTAAATTATTGTTAATCCGTCGCTAATGCGACAAAAAATATAAGGGAGTTTTTATTTATCATGAATAAACGTGTAAAAATCGTTGCAACACTTGGACCTGCGGTTGAAATCCGTGGCGGCAAAAAATTTGGTGAAGATGGTTACTGGGGTGAAAAACTTGACCATGAAGCATCTGCTAAAAACATTGCTCAATTGATCAAGGAAGGTGCCAACGTTTTCCGTTTCAACTTCTCACATGGTAACCACGCTGAACAAGGTGAACGTATGGATGTCGTTCGTATGTCAGAAGACCTTGCTGGTCAAAAAGTAGGTTTCCTTCTTGATACAAAAGGACCTGAAATCCGTACTGAATTGTTCGAAGGTGATGCTAAAGAGTATGCATACAAAACTGGTGAACAAATTCGTGTTGCTACTAAACAAGGTATCAAATCAACTCGCGACGTTATCGCTTTGAACGTTGCAGGTGAACTTGACGTTTTTGACGATGTAGAAGTTGGTAAACAAGTTCTTGTCGATGATGGTAAACTTGGTCTTCGTGTTGTAGACAAAGATGCTGAAAAACGTGAATTTATCGTTGAAGTTGAAAATGATGGTATCATCGCTAAACAAAAAGGTGTAAACATCCCTTACACTAAAATTCCTTTCCCAGCACTTGCTGAACGTGATAACGCTGATATCCGTTTTGGTCTTGAACAAGGTCTTAACTTTATCGCAATCTCATTCGTACGTACTGCAAAAGACGTACAAGAAGTTCGTGCTATCTGTGAAGAAACTGGTAACGGTCACGTTCGATTGTTGGCTAAAATCGAAAACCAACAAGGTATCGATAACATCGATGAAATCATCGAAGCTGCTGACGGTATCATGATCGCTCGTGGTGATATGGGTATCGAAGTACCATTCGAAATGGTTCCAGTTTACCAAAAAATGATCATCACAAAAGTAAACGCTGCTGGTAAAGTTGTTGTTACAGCTACTAACATGCTTGAAACAATGACAGATAAACCACGTGCAACTCGTTCTGAAGTATCTGATGTATTCAACGCAGTTATTGATGGTACAGATGCTACAATGCTTTCTGGTGAGTCTGCAAATGGTAAATACCCAGTTGAGTCAGTTCGTGCAATGGCTACAATTGATAAAAACGCTCAAACTCTTCTTAAAGAGTATGGACGTCTTGATTCATCAACATTTGACCGTTCAACTAAGACTGAAGTAGTAGCATCTGCAGTTAAAGATGCTACTAACTCAATGGATATCAAACTTGTTGTTGCTCTTACTGAATCAGGTAACACTGCTCGTTTGATTTCTAAATACCGTCCAGAAGCTGATATCTTGGCTGTTACATTCGATGAAATTACTCAAAAATCATTGATGCTTAACTGGGGTGTTATTCCAGTAGTTACTGAAAAACCAGGCTCAACTGATGATATGTTTGATGTTGCTGAAAAAGTTGCATTGGAATCAGGTCTTGTAGAATCTGGTGATAACATTGTTATCGTTGCTGGTGTTCCAGTAGGTACAGGTGGTACAAACACTATGCGTATCCGCACAGTAAAATAATAAACAAAGAAAAAGCCTATCATATCAAGGGTTCAACCTTGGTAGATAGGTCTTTTTTATTTTGAGGGGCAGGAAAGGGGCAAGTTATCAATGATTTCAACCACTTTGTTCTTCATTTTGTTGGTGACATGGGTGTAAATTTTCATCGTTGTATCACTGTCATCGTGCCCAACCCTATCAATGATAGCCTTCAATGGAACCCCATTTTCAGCCAGATAGCTGACTAGCGTATGTCTGAATATGTGAGATGATATTGGTTTATTAATTGGCTTATCTAGCCGCTTGTTAGCAGATTGGATAGAGTTGTTGAATGAGTTTCGTTGAAGCGGCATACCCTTATCAGTTACGAAAATATAATCTCTATCCATGTCTACCCAATCATCTTGACAGCGACCTGTTTAGATCTCGAATCTGTATAGCTTCATCCAGCAATTCAATTTCACGGTTAGTTAACTTGTTACTGCGATAGCCCGCTGGGGTCTTAGGTGGTTCCTTTTTCGCTCTCTTGTATCCTTGAACACTATCGAGAGTCCCAAAAATATCAAGGTAGCCACCATCTTTCCTGTAGTTGCACGTTTCAAGAGCTACCGCTTCACCAATCCGAGCACCACTAACAAAAAGGAATTCAACAAGGATGACATTTCTATAGGTTCGTTTCTGTTTTCGTAATTCTGCAAGCAGCGGAAGTAGTTTAGTGTCAATCTCTAGGAACTTATTCCTTATCTTATCGTAATCTTCCATCGTTTGCTGTTTCTTAGGAAGTTTCGCTTGTCTGGCTGGATTGCTATCAATATAGCCAATAGTGCAAGCGTAATCGAAAGTTAGATTCAATATAGATTTAACACGCTCTATGATTGAACGTGGTATATCGGCATCATTGATAAAACGTTGAATATAGTGTGTATCAATGTTTGCTATTTTGACATTTATGGCGAAATTCTCTGCAACATATCTGACATTGCTAGTCATGGAACTGATAGAAGTCCTACGAATTCTCTTCTTGTGAAATTCCCACCATTCATCCAACACGTCGTTAAACGATGCGTCGGTAGTGTTTAAACCGGCCATCTTCTCAGCTATCTTATCATCAAGTAAGCGCTGAGATTCTTTCTTTGCTCGATTTGAGCCACTATTAAGCGTTACAGATACCCGCTTCCATTTCTCGGTGTAAGTGTCCTTGTATCTTTCAAAATATTTATATTTTCCATTCGGTAATTCTTCTACCCACATTGCTTTCCTCCTATATTAAGGTATAATAAAAGGGTGGTGGTATTTATATCACACACTCCCTTGATATAGTTTGACCAGTCGAAAGACTGGTTTTTTATTTTGTCGGAAAGAGATTTTCCAATTGATACCACAATTTATCAGTGTATATCATGCGTAAAAATGGGCGATATGGGTTTTTGGTGTGAATTACAATGAACTTGTCTGTGACAGTTTCGGTTGTATATTTTCTGTTATCAACTTTTTTGGCTGACGCTGCACCAACAATTCCACCAAGAGGTCCGAAAAGCGCCCATCCAAGAGCCCCTCTAGTAACGGCACCTTTTTTCTTAATGGAGCCAGTGGTTGTTGTTCTTTGCCTGGTCTTCTCTTCTGTTTCGATACTCACTATATCAGAAAACGGAATCGGTATGTAAGGTACACCTGGCAAAACAAATATTTGTTTATTATCATCGACAGAAATCCCAGCGCCAATTTTTCTAAGGTTACATGATTTAATGATTGCCCTATACTGTTCCCTCGTTGGTTTTGGGATTTTAGCGATTTGAAAAACTTGATAAAAAAATGCAATTAAAATGATGAATAAAAGTAGTGCTACTAACATTGGTGTTACCTCAGTTTCAAAACGTGGATCAATCGCAGATTTCTTTGTTAGATTGTTTAACTGTGATTGTGTTTTGTTTTCTATTTTCTGTGATACTTGCTCTACACTCTAAGTTTGGCGACGGTGAGTGTGGGGCTTTTTTTATTCTAATTATTGTCTATTACACGTTTCATTGTACCGCCCAAGAATGATTCTTTGGCAAGAGTAGTATCGTCTGGTGATTTTACGTAAAGACTAGGCCCGTATGTTTCATCATAATTGTTTTCCGGTTTTGCGTTCCATTCTTGGAAACAACTTTCTTTAGCAGAAAGAATTGTATCTGCTAATTGTTGAATTTGTGAATTTGGTAAGTATTTATAATTCTGTGGGACAACCACATCTATTAAACCTGAACCGTTTGGCATGACAGCAAACGAATCTGTTGCACCACCTTGCCTTAAAACATCGTTGATTTTAGTGTTTAATTCAGAGGCGAATGCTGTATTTGCGGCGTCGTCATAAGTTTTTGAACTTGAACTTGTTTCTGTGCTAGACGAGCTAGTTTCACTTGATTTTTTAGTAGTTTTTTTCTTAGAAGATGAACTTGCTTCTTTCTTACTGCTAGAAGAAGTCTTGGCGTTTTTCTTTTTAGAGGAAGAGGTAGCTGAAGTTTTTTTGCTTTGTTTTGTAGAACTCTGTTCAGTTTTAGCTTTTTCTACAGATGATTCAGATTCATCTGTAGGTGAAATCATAGCACCTGTGAAAAACATAATCATGGCAAGAAGTCCACCGATAAGTGATTTTTGCGTAAATCTTTATTTTTTTTGATAAACGACCACAGTAAAGCACCAATAGCAACAATAAAACCTAAAAATCCTACTAAGGATAGTAATACCCACATTTTCTTTTGTTCTCCTATCAGCTTTTTACGTGATTCAGTTTTGCACGTAGTTTTAAACTTTATAAATATCTATGATTGTCGTCATCTTCTTCAGGTTTCTATTAACTTTAAGTATTCATTTTTTATAAACGTCTCATCACAAATTGTGGTGAGATTATATTTTTTCATAAAACGAACGTAGTTAAAATCATCCAAGGATTCATTTTCGACCAATCCACAGATCATGTTTCTATTCGCTTGAGCTTCGTATTTCTCACGCAAACGCTCATAGTGCTTAGGGTCGTGTTCTAGATGTCCTAATTCGTGCAGTATGACCTTTAAACGAGTGTATTGGTCTAAACCCCTATTGATGTAAACAACCCTATTTATAGGGTCAATGAATCCATCTCGTGGCCACTGGCTAGAACTAAACTCACAGATAGAGACATTGAACTGCTCAAGCAATTCTTTTTCAGGCATAAAGACTCCATGATATTATTTTCCGAACCAGACAGGAATAGCAATACCAGCGAGAGCTACAAGGATACCAATAAACCAATACGTGAATTCTTTTCTATTCTTGGCTTGTTCCTCAAGTTGCCTATTGGTTTGTGTTAAGAACATGTTTTCCATGCGTTGACCAAAGGTATCAAATTTAGCGTCAATCTTTTGATCTAACATCTGGAATTTTAAGTCCAGTTCATTTTTGGCGTACATGTCGTCTAGTTTGTTTTCAATCTTTTCAATATGACGTCCTAACTGGTCAGTGCAGAGAGATAGTTCAGTCTTATCTTGATTAAAACTTTGGGTTGTTTGTTGAAGGAAGTGTTGAGTGTTTTCTTCGTTCTTTTCCAATCTTTGCTCCAGCGCTTTAATATCCAGTTCACGATACAAGTCAATAGCCATTTGTCTTACCTCATCTATTTGATTTTGTAAATCAATTATATCATTTGTATGGGGTGTTTGAGTGTTGCTTTCCCATATCCTTCATTATCAGGAGCTAAAATGCTTGACCTTGGTATATAGATGTTTGTAGCATGGACAGTATAAGGCTCTCCACTTGGGAAGTTTGCAGTAACTACTATCGTGTAGTTCGTTTCGGGTTGTATGCTGAAGAAATCTATAGAACAATTCAGTGGCACCTCTATCGGATAACGTGGTAAATTGTTTAATGTACTAAGTTCTTCACCGCCGTCAACTTCAAAGAGCTTGACTCCAGCAATCTTTTCTTTGAACGGATATGGCTTCATAGCGATACTTACCATACTATTTCTCCTTACTATTCATATAACCAGCTATAATGCCACGTATAGCACGCTTATCATCATCAGTCAGCGGTTCTCCGTCAAACATCATTGCATTGGCTATGATTTCATCAATGTCATCTGGTTCACTTTTTCTCCTAACAATAGAAGGGTTATCTGTACGACCGAGGAGGTAGTCTAAAGAGACATTTAAATAATCAGTAATTTCTTGCATTCTGTCCGTACTAGCTTTTTGCTTTTTAAGGGAGTAGAGTGTATTTTTGCTATACCCAAGTTTTTCTTCTAATGCATTTATTGAAAGTCCTTGTTTATTTGCAAGTTCTTTTATTCTTTCAAAAGTCTGAAACATTGTTTTATCAACCTTTCTAGGGGATTGACAAAAAATATATAAATTATTTATTTAAAAGTGTCAAGCATTTTACAAAACGATTTACTAACTATTTAACTTTATTAATTAAGAAGGAGGAGGTCGCATGAGTCAACAACATATTAAATGGATTGAGCTTGTAAAAGAGCGAATTGAAAAGCGTGGATGGTCACAAACTGATTTGGCTATCGTCGTAGGTGTTACTTCGTCAGCCATCACACAACTTTTCAAGGACGGCAAAGGAAGTGACGACTTGAAACTTCGCATTAACAAGAAATTGCGAATAAACGAGTCATGGGAAAAATTTGAAGAGTAGTACAAAGGAGCAAACATGAAGAAAATAAAAAAAGGCTTTGAAAAAATCAAAGACGTCATTGACGATTGGCTTTGGAGTTATACCGGGTTAATAATCGGTTGTACCTTTTTGGCAATTGTCGGCGCTATATCGGGTTCGATTATTGGGGTAGGGGTTTTCCTTATTATCAAACTGATTATCCACAAGTTATTTGGTTTACCCTTTACAGTTGATTAAGCCTATCACAAGTTTTATCAAATAATTAAGAAACAAGGTAAAAGATGTTCCTAGAAAAGAAACTATGAATGGAAGCCATAAAGAAGTTAATAGCGTCCGTTTCATGAATGCGTTGTATTCTGGCAGATAATAAAGACCTTCCTTCGTGAGACCTACGTCGCCAGAAACGTCTTTGACGCATAAGCCTTTGTCGCAAAGCTCCTGAATAAAAATATCGTTATTATCTATTAATTTAATTCTTTATTATCTTTGTAGTAAATTCGACCCCGTTTGTTAGATTTCCGAATTTTAATAAATGTTTTGATTAAGCAATGCGCTTTGTTTGATAGAACTTCCACAATAAAACTCCAATTATTTTTTAAAACTATTATAGCAAAAATAGAAAGGAGAAATAATGCAAACTAGAGAAATGTTTTTAAACCTAATGCAATCTGTATTAGACGAATTAAAAGCCTCTGACAACAGCAGGTATGACGGGCACAGAACCCGAATACTTAGTCTGTTATCAGAAGCCTACGATAGTTACTCAACGATTAAAGCTTTTGAAGACGCAGAATCTCATTGAATTCTGTTTGGTAATCAATCAGCAGTAGTCTACTTGGTGTTGGAATTAAACATGAAAAAAACTTTAAGCAAGTTACTTATTGACAGAGGAATGACAGTCACAGAGTTAGCTGAAAAAACTGGTATCAGCTACAACACGTTGATGAACATCGGAAAGAGAGATCTTTCTTTCAGTAGAATGGTGAAAATCGCTGACGCTTTAGATGTCAGTTTAGACGAATTCAGAAAGGATAACACTTATGGAAATCACCTACAAACCAGTCGGAATTAACGAGACGGCTGAGTGGGGAGACTATGACCACCTCATGCAGCGGTGGGAAGGTCTAGGAAAGTCAATGGCAAAAAATCTCATTCGAGAAATGAGAGATAACAAAGACTTCCGAGACTACGTACTCAACGCGACGCACAAACTGGTTTTCATCAACTATAAAGGGTTCAAGGCCTTCGTCGAGTGGAAAACCAAAAATAGATTTAAATAGACAGGAAAAACAACATGAGATCAACAAGATGGCCGTATTCACGGCAAATAACAAAAACCCCTAGCGAATTGCTAGAGGAATGGGGTGAAGCCAAGGAAGCATTCTATGCCAGCGTTGAGCAAGAGCACATATCTGCTTTAAAACGGTTGAATGAAGCTACTTATCGTGTCGAGAAAGTTGATCATTCAATTCAGCAACTCGGCTCTCGAGTTTATAAATCTTTGCATTAGTCCCTAAGTGCGGTTAGGGAAAGAAAGGAAATTAAAAATGGAAGAATTCGGGGTATTGTTGGCTATGACAACAATTATAGGCTCGCTCTTATTCGCAATTTGGCTCAATCATTTCCTGTTTGAGATTGCCCCTTTCGTTCGCGCTTGGGGACGTAAAAATATTTCAAAAATATGGGATAGATTAAAGCGAATAATGAAACGATAGCTGTAGCTAAAGTGAAAACCTTTTCAGTTAGCGTCATAGCCAAGGAAACCGTAAAGGCCAGTATAGTGTAGGTTGCAGCAAAAAGCTTTGTAAACTTTTCTGCAGACCTTCGAATAGAGGAAGCAATTATAAAATACAGAGACGAAACGAGAGCCAGAATCATTTCAAAGGATATAAAAACTACAATAAATGATTTTACAAAATGAAACAAATTGTACTTTTTAATGATATTAAAGTAGCTGTCTTCTAGCCAGTTATTTCCAAGGGCAGTGGAATAGAACACGAAGGCTTTAATGACAAGCATAGTAAGAGATATAGCAATAGCGATAGTAGTTAAAATGCCAATCAGTTTCAAAAAAATATTTAAAAGTTGTTTTAATAATCGTTTCATCTTAAACCCAATCTATTTTTTTAAAACCATTTTATCAGAAAGGAAAACACTATGAAACCAACAAGATGGCCGTATTCACGGCAAATAACAAAAACTCCTAGCGAATCGCTAGAGGAATGGATTAAAGCCAGAGAAACATTCTATGCCAGCGTTGAGCAAGAGCGCATATCTGCTTTAAAACGGTTGAATGAAGCTACTTATCGTGTCGAGAAAGAAGATCATTCAATTCAGCAACTCGGTTCTCGAGTTTAGAAATCTTTGCATTAAGCTTATCAACTTCTTGAAACTTGAATGAAGTTTCAAGATCAACAGCTTGGGCTTTGAGTAATTCATCAACAAGTTTGACGATAGCATCAGAACCGCCCGCAAATTCGGTTAGTGCCTTGTCAGCCGCTTGTTTAAATGCATCGAATAAACCAAGTCTCACCGAAGGTGATCCAAATGTTCCAATCGATGAAGATACTCCAGCTACTTTCGAAGATGGCTCAACTACCAAGACAGTAGAAGGCGTTGGGACATATACAGTAGCAGCAGAAGGAACAGTAACATTCACCCCAGAACCTGAATTTACAGGAACTGCACCAGCAGTAACCGTTGTTCGTGAAGATGTCAACGGAACCAAGGCTTCAGCTATCTACACACCTACTGTCCTTCCAATCACTAAGTTTGTTGATAAAGAAGGTAAGGAAATCCCAGGATATCCTACAGTTGATGATGAACAGCCAAAAGTTGAGATCCCAGGTTACCGCTTCGTAGAAACTAAGAAATTACCTAATGGTGATATCGAACATGTCTACGAGCAAGTAACAACATCATATGTAGATGAAAATGGTACTCCAATCCCTGGTTATCCAAGCGAAGATGGCCAACAACCTAAGAAAGAAATCCCAGGTTATGAATTTGTGAAGACAATTGTAGATGAAAATGGTAATACTCAACACATCTACAAACAAATTGTGACTCCAACACCAGAGCCACAGCAAGCTCCACAAACAGAAGATCCTAAGGCTCCATTACTTCCAGAAACAAAAGAAGAAGCTCACTTTATCAATCCAAGTGATAAGACAGCTCAACTTCCAGAAACTGCTAGTGAGGATTCAAACCTTGCAATCTTTGGTTTGGCAAGTCATCTAGCTAGATTTGGACTCTATGGCGGAAAACGACGCAAACGTTAAAATGATTTAACGGTCGTATAGGACATTAAGAATCCAGATTCCAATTAAAATAGACCTTATGGCATTTGCCATGGGGTCTATTTGTATGTACGACGGGCATGTCGTA
>DOTL01000071.1 GCA_003521145.1 Streptococcus sp.
TTCTTTTTCCTAACGAGGAGGCTCTGGAACGTTATTTAGTTACCCTGTTTGAAGATTATAATTTCAAGCAAAATCAACGCATCCATAAAGGGTTTGGACAATGTACTGACACACTTGAAAGCTTATTTGATTAACATTCTTCAACTCTACTTGAGTGTTTACACATAATTATTGACAGTATCCAATTTTCTTGATTCAATAAATCTGGGTATTCTAGACTTGTTATAAAGCCTATTTCACTAACATTCTGCTTAATCTGATTGATAAAAGAAGGTTGAAATTGCTGGAACTCACCAATAATTTGTTCTCTAATATCATGAAATAAACGAAAAATAGAAGTGTTCTCCCCTTCAATATAAATCTCAATTGCTTGTTTGATTTCACTATCTTTACCAGGATAAAATTCCCGAAGAAAATCTAAAAGGCGAAAAAATAAAGCCTGTTTTGAAACTTGGAGACTATTTTGAACTTGATGGAAAGTATCATAGCTATAGTAGATTTTTGATAACAGGATAATATCTGGCATCAATATCACAGCAGAAAAAATATTTGACTCTCGCTCTGATAAGTTATCTTGATTATCAATTGATACTGCAAAATAATTTCCATTATGTTTAAGAATAAAGTGACCTAATTCGTGACAAAGTGTAAAATTCTGTTTTACTTTTGGATTATCTATCTCATAAGAGAAACTAATCCCCAACTTATCAACTACTGTCAAACCTTCTATCTTGTGATTAGAAAAGTGATGACTAATAACTTGGATTTCATACTCCTGAATACAATATTGAAAAAAATAATTAAAATTATAATTCAACAATGAGATGCCTTCATCTTTTATATACTGGTACAATACTTGTTTTGTTGCACTACTCACTCTTGTATACAATTCATTCAATAAATGTCACCTCCTTTAAGGCGGTAACTTTCAATAACCTTGGGTAGCTTTGTCAAGAGATAGGCAATGTAGGCAACTATGGAAAGAAAATACCCTTTAAAATTCCAGGCCGAGCCTAAGATACTAAAATCTTCGAATAGTGGCACAAGCTTCAGTACAGCTGTAAGCATGCACCAGACTGGCAAAAGAGTTCTTTCCTTTTGATGCTGTATATGGATAATCAGTTGAGCTATACATAATCAGTAATACCGAACAAGCTAGAGAGATAAGAAGTGAATAAAGATATAGGGTATGAAAGTCTGTCTTTCCTTCTATCAGCTTTGTCAATTCGGTAATAAATCAAATCAAGATGAAGGCGAAAAAATAAAATATAAGACCTAACATCATAAGAAATAAGGGATGCAAGATTGCAAAAAAATCGAGTTTTAACCATCTTTTGTTCATTAGTTTCCTCCTCAATCAAACTCGACTTGGCTTCTCAAATGTGCTCCTAGCACCTGCCATTCAGGATTCTCTCGCCAGTTAGGGTCAGATACAATTTGGCTAGCCACCCATCTGGCTTCCTCTAAGATATTGTAGTCTTCCACAATATCGGCCACCTGAAATTCAGGAATACCGGACTGACGTGTCCCAAAGATTTCACCTGAGCCACGCATTTTAAGGTCCTCCTCAGCTAGAACAAAGCCATCCGTGGTCTCACACATTGCCTGCATGCGTTTTTTCCCGGTATCATTTTTAGGATTAGCCACCAATACACAATAGGACTGCTTATCGCCACGACCTACACGCCCTCGAAGCTGGTGAAGCTGGCTAAGTCCAAAACGATCCGCATCCATAATGACCATAACTGTAGCATTTGGCACGTTAACCCCTACTTCGATAACTGTGGTTGATACTAAAATCTGAGATTTTCTGTCCTTGAAATCTTGCATAATTTGGTCTTTTTCATCATTTTTCATACGACCGTGCATCAGAGCTACTGTAGCTGAATCCCCAAAGAACTCTGTGAGTTCCTGGTGAAGAGCAACGGCATTTTTCAAATCAAGAGCCTCAGACTCTTCAATCAGAGGAGAAATAAAATAGACCTGAGCATCTTTTTCCAACTCCCCCTTAATCCAAGTCAATACAGTATCTAACTGCTCATGTTTAACCCAACGGGTGATGATGGGCTTACGTCCAGCTGGCATCTGGTCAATGATAGATACATCCATCTCCCCAAAGGCAGTGATCGCCAAAGTCCTAGGGATAGGTGTCGCTGTCATCATAAGGACATCAGGATTGTCACCTTTCTCACGGAAAATACGACGTTGATTAACCCCAAAACGGTGTTGCTCATCAATAATTACTAGCCCAAGCCTGTGATAAGTCACAGCATCCTGAATCAGTGAGTGAGTCCCCACAGTCATCTGAGCCTCCCCCGATTCGATTTTAGAAAGAGCTACTTTTTTGTCCGCCGCCTTCATCCCAGAAGTTAGGAGCACTACCTCTAGCTCAGGAAAAAGCCCCTGCAAACTCTGATAATGCTGCTCTGCTAAGATTTCCGTCGGTACCATGAGAGCAGACTGCAATCCTGCCGTATAGGCCCCATACATGGCAAGGCTAGCGATAACTGTTTTCCCTGAGCCCACATCTCCTTGCAGGAGTCGGTTCATATGAGCCCCAGATTTCATATCAGCTAGGATTTCCGATAAACTACGCTGTTGGGCCTCTGTTAAGGGGAATGGTAATGCTGCAATTTTGGCTCTGATTTTGGCTTCATCGTAAGCAATTGCTAGACCATTGGTTTCGGACTTATTTTCAGCCTTCAGCACCTGTAAATTCATCTGGAAATAAAAGAGCTCCTCAAACTTGGTCCTACGTAGAGCCTGCTTATATTCAGCCAAATCTTTCGGAAAATGCATGGCACGCACAGCCTCATGGCATCCCATAAGGCGATACTTGTCCATCAGCACCTGTGGGAGACTCTCCTCCAACAAATTAAGGGCCCCACTATCAAAAGCTGCCTTTATGGCCTTTATCAGTTGGGCCTGACTAACACCCTGGGCCACATGGTAGACTGGCTGCATATCGTCCTCAACTTGAGCCAGAACTTTCATACCAGTCACAGCAGACTTCTTCTGGTCCCATTTGCCAAAAATAGCCACTTCTGCCCCCATCTCAATCTTGTCCACAAGATAAGGTTGGTTGAAGAAACTAATGGCAATCACAGCCTCTCCTTGCTTGATTTTAAAACTCAGACGATTCCGTTTAAAGCCATAATACTGCACATTGGCAGGCGTCACCACTGTTCCCGTAATAACAGCCTTTTCGCCATCCATCAGTTCAAAGATAGACTTACTCTTAAAATCTTCATATCGGAAAGGAAAATAAAGCAAGAGGTCCCCAACCGTGTGCAAATCTAATTTTGTAAATTTTTCAGCGGACTTAGGACCAAAGCCTTTCAAATTCGCAATTGGTGAATCTAGTTGAATCATATCCTCTATCATTTCTATCGTGTTCTTCTTCCCGTGAAAAAGGAAGTCTTATCAGCTATTATAACACATGAAAATACTCTTCACTAAAACCAAAAAATCCAGTATCAAACTGGATTTCTCTTTTTATTGATATTAATCATAGCTACGAGGTACGCGGTCACTAAGTAAACAAAGAACTTCGTAGTTGATAGTACCACGTTTTTCAGCCACCTCTGTCGCAGTAATGCTTGCTCCACCATTTTCACCCATAAGAGTGACAGGAGTTCCTAGGGGATAAACCTTAGGAAGACGAACGGTAATCTGGTCCATGGATACACGTCCAACAATAGGACAAAGCTGTCCATCCACAATAACATGGAAACCTTGTAAATCTCTGGTCCAACCATCCGCATAGCCAATCGGAATGGTTCCAATAACCTCATCAGCTGTTGTCGTATAGGTTGCACCATAACCCACATCTTGACCTGCTGGCAGGACCTTAACATGAACAAGTGCAGTCTCCAAACTTAAAGCAGGACGAATGTTATATGGAAGGTCTAAAGCACTGCCACTAGGATTGAGACCATAGATAACAACACCCAGACGTACCGCATTAAAGACTGTTTCTGCATGCCAGATGCTTGTCGCAGAGTTGCTAGCGTGTACCAAGCGAGGGCGGTCCACCAAGTTATTAACTAAATCCGTGAAGAAGGCTAATTGACGCTTGAATTTACTATCATCTGCCTCATCAGCCGTCGCAAAATGGGTAAAAATACCTTCGACATCGGCACCAAGTGATTTCAGACCAACAATCAAGCTATCCGCATCCTCTTGGTTACGCACCCCAATGCGTCCCATACCCGAATCAATCTTAATATGACAGGTCAAACCAGTCAAATCAAGCCCTTGAATATCAACCATCCCCAACCACTCAAGCGAAGCTACCGTCAGAGTGATGTTTTCTTGAATAGCCAAAGGAACCTCGTCTGGCAAGACGACTCCTAAAATAAGTATCGGTTGCTCTAAGCCAGCCTGACGGAGTTCAAGTGCCTCATCTAGGTTAGAAACACAAAAACCATCTACCTGTTTAGACAAATGTTTGGCCACCGCAACAGCGCCATGACCATAAGCGTTGGCCTTAACAACTGCAAAAGTCTGCACCTGTTTAGGAATATGACTAACCACTTGTTCAATATTTTCTGAAATTGCTGTTAGATCAACCTTTGCCAAGGTTGGTCGATGTAAACTTGAAATCATAAGCTATCCTCTTACAACATCTATCTCTTAGTTTTTTTCTAAAATGACACTTGCCTGAACAAAATCACCGCTATGGGAAATCGAGATAAAGACATTTCCTTCAAATGGTGATTGGATCACTACTGGAGCTCCCTTGTCATTGGTCAAAATTTCAATATCCTTAAAACCGACTGCTCCAATACCTGTACCCCAGGCCTTTGAAAATGCTTCCTTACCGGCCCAGCGACCTGCTAAATAGGACATCTGACGATTGCCAGAAAGGGATTCAAAACGCTCCCACTCTTTTGGTGTCAATACCTTTTTTGCAAAGCGTGGATTGCGGTCATAAGCCTTTTTAACAGCCGAAATTTCCTGAATGTCTATACCATGTCCAAAAATCATAATTGTTACGATAGTCGATTGTGGATTTCACGAATAAGGCTATCTGTCTTATCCCAACCAAGACATGGGTCTGTGATTGATTTACCATAAACTTCAGGTGTGTCTTGACGACCATCCTCAAGGTAAGACTCAATCATAAAGCCACGCACAGTATCCGCGATACGTTCATCCCACTCACGGTTAAGAAGGACTTCACGCACAATGCGAACTTGTTCCATGAAGTTTTTTCCTGAGTTATCATGGTTTGTATCAACAAGGATAAATGGATTTTCCAGATTAAATGCACTATATTTGTCCAAAGCCTTAACTAAGTCCTCGTAATGGTAGTTAACAATGTTCTGACCATTTTCATTGTTGGCACCACGCAAGATAGCGTGAGCGAGTGGGTTACCATCTGTTTTAACTTCAGCGCCATTGTAAAGGAAATGCTGTTGGTTCTGCGCAGCATAGATACCATTAAACATGACATTCAAATTTCCTGACGTTGGGTTCTTCAAACCAATTGGCACATCAATACCTGAAGCTACAAAGCGGTGTTCTTGGTCCTCTACAGAACGTGCTCCAACAGCGTGATAGCTAAGCAGATCATCAAAGAAGGAAAGATTTGACGGATAAAGCATCTCGTCAGCGATTGGAAGGCCTGTTTCAGTAATAATATGTGACTGAAGGTGGCGAACCGCCTTAACCCCAGCAAGAAGGTCTACATCACCCTCTGCATCTGGTTGGTGGATAAGCCCCTTATAACCGTCTCCATTAGTACGTGGTTTAGCTGTATAAACACGCATAACAATAAAGATTTTATCTTTCACTTCTTCCTGAAGTTTGGCCAAACGGTGAGCATAGTCAAGAACGGCTTCTTCATTATCAGACGAACATGGACCAATAACCAAGAGAATACGTTTGTCCTCACCCTTGATAATTTTTGCCAAGGCCTCATCATTAGCTTGTTTAGTTACTAGAGCGTCTCCCGTAAGAGCTTGTATTTTCCTTACTTCCGCTACATCAATTAGCGGACTATTTTGATGAATTCCCATTTATTTCCCTCTCCTTGTGAAAAGAGAGCGAACCGCTTGGTCATCCAAACGGTTCACTCCCCATATATGGTTTCTGTTACCTTATTATTTTGACAAAGTATCGTGGATTTCACGAATCAATTCTTCTGTCTTATCCCAACCAAGACATGGGTCAGTGATTGATTTACCATAGACATCTGGCGCATCTTGACGGCCATCTTCAAGATAAGATTCAATCATGAAACCACGTGCAACTTTGTTGATTTTTTCATTCCAGTCACGGTTAATCAAGATTTGACGAACGATACGGATTTGTTCCAAGTAACGTTTACCTGAGTTATCATGGTTTGTATCAATAACGATGAATGGATTTTCAAGGCCCATTTGTTCATAGTGTTCGATTGTTTCAAGAACATCATCATAGTAGAAGTTAGGCACGTTTTTACCATATTCATTCGTTGAACCACGAAGAATAACGTGTGCCAATGGGTTACCTGACGTTTCAACTTCTTCACCGTTAAAGAGGAAGTTTTGTTTGTTTTGTGCAGCGTAGATACCATTAAACATGACGTTAAGGTTCCCTGATGTTGGGTTCTTCATACCAGTTGGAACATCAATACCTGATGCAACAAAACGGTGTTGTTGGTCTTCTACAGAACGTGCACCGATGGCAATATATGACACAAGGTCATCTACCAAAGGAAGGTTTTCTGGGTAAAGCATTTCATCAGCAGTTGTGATACCAGTTTCAGTGATAACACGGTAGTGAAGATTACGCACAGCCTTGATACCGTTAATTAGGTTTGGTTTACCTTCAGCATCAGGTTGGTGTACAAGCCCTTTATAACCATCACCATTTGTACGAGGTTTGGCTGTATAGACACGCATAACCATAAAGACTTTATCTTTAACTTCTTCTTGAAGTTTAGCCAAACGGTGAGCATAATCAAGGACCGCTTCTTCATTATCAGATGAACATGGACCGATAACCAAAAGCGTACGGTCATCTTCACCCTTGATGATTGCTTCAAGCTCTTTATCACGATCTTGTTTCTTGGCAATGGCTTCACCTGTCAATGTCGTTGATTCTTTAACTGCATCAAAATCAATTTTTTCACTTACTGCTTTAAAAACCATAATAATTACCTATTTCTTTTTTCCTAAAATTGTTTACGACCGTGACAATTTTTAAATTTCTTACCAGAACCACATGGACAGAAGTCGTTACGACCAACCTTACTAAAGTCAATTTCTTGACCATTAGCATCTGCTTGGTGGGCCTGGATATTGCCTGTTGCTGTTGTTGACACACGTTCATTCACATTTTCACGAGACTGCTCATGAATTTGTGCTTTCATCATTGTACGTGTCACATCATATTCAATTGCCCCAATCATATCTTGGAACATCTTGAACCCTTCAGATTGATACTCAACGATTGGGTTGTTTTGTGCATAACCACGCAAACCAACGACATTACGTAATTGATCAAGGGCATCGATGTGGTCCGTCCACTTGTTATCAACAACCATCAAAATCAAGACTTTTTGGAATTCGCGGATAGCTTCCTCTGAACGCAATTTCTTGATTTGACGATCATAAACATCATCTGCTAACTCATTCAAGTAAACTTTAATAGCGTCATAATTAACACTACGTTTCGTTACCTCTCCCACTTCTTGTAAGTCTTCAAGTGAGATGGCATTCTCAGGAACCAAGGCCTGAAAAGCAAAGTTCAAGATACCTTTAAGAGCTTCCTCTTGACCATTGCGGCTGTGACCATCTACCGTACGGTTAATCGTACGCTTAATCATAACCTTAATCTCAGGTTCAAGGTCACGTTCCGCTGTGATAACATCATAACGCTCAGCATAGATGATTTCACGTTGTTCACGCATAACGTCATCATACTGAAGGACTTGTTTACGAGTATCGTAGTTATTCCCCTCGACACGTTTTTGAGCCGCTTCCACTTGGCGTGTCAACATACGTGATTTAATCACAATATCTTCATCATCAGTGTTCAAACGTTCCAAGACTTGCTTGATACGATCAGAACCAAAGCGACGCATCAATTCATCTTCAAGTGAAAGATAGAATTGAGATTCTCCTGGGTCCCCTTGACGTCCCGCACGACCACGCAACTGGTTATCGATACGACGGCTTTCGTGACGCTCTGTACCAATGACACAGAGTCCACCAAGGTCAAGAACCCCTTCACCAAGTTTGATGTCGGTACCACGACCGGCCATGTTGGTCGCAATCGTAACGGCACCACGTTGACCCGCATTCATGATAATATGCGCTTCTTTTTCGTGGTTCTTGGCATTAAGCACTTCATGAGGAACACCTGCTTCAACCAACATCTTAGAAATCAAGTCAGATGTTTCAACGGCAACCGTACCAACAAGGACTGGCTGCCCCTTTTCATAACGACGTTTAACATCTTGTACCACAGCGCAGAATTTAGCATCCAAGGTAGGGTAAAGAAGGTCATCATGGTCAATACGTTGAATTGGACGGTTGGTTGGAATCGGAATGATTCGCATGTTATAAATTTCACGGAATTCATCTTCCTCAGTTTTACCAGTACCAGTCATCCCTGACAATTTCTTGTACATACGGAACATATTTTGGTAAGTAATTGAGGCAGATGTCTTCGTTTCTTCTTGAACTGGCACACCTTCTTTTGCCTCAATGGCTTGGTGAAGTTCATCTGAGAAACGACGACCTTCCATGGTACGACCTGTAAATTGGTCGACGATAAGAATTTCTTGCTCAGGACTTACCACATAGTCGATATCACGCAACATGATGTAGTTGGCACGAAGGGCATTGTCAATATAGTGAGTCAAGGCAACATTGTCAATATCGTACAAGTTGTCCAAGTTGAAGAATTCTTCAGCCTTGTCAATACCTGAGTCATTCAAACCAATCGTTTTTGTTGGAATATCAATGGCATAATCATCCTCTGTCAAGGTCTTAACAAAGGCATCCGCACGGTGATATAACTGATTAGTTTCTGAACTTACAGGACCTGATACAATCAATGGCGTACGAGCTTCATCGATAAGAACCGAGTCAACCTCATCGACCAAAGCATAGTTCAATGGACGTTGTACCATGTTTTCCTTACGAACAACCATGTTATCACGAAGATAGTCGAAACCTATCTCTGAGTTGGTTGAGTAAGTGATATCACAGTTATAAGCTTCACGTTTTTCAGCTGGTGATTTGGCAGAAAGGTTAATCCCTACTGACAAACCAAGCCAACTATAAAGCTCACCCATTTCAGTCGCATCACGCTCTGAAAGGTATTCGTTAACAGTGATAACGTGTACACCTTCACCTGAAATAGCATTTAGGTAAACAGGCATTGTCGCAGTCAGGGTTTTCCCTTCCCCTGTACGCATCTCTGGGATGTCACCATGGTGAAGAACGATACCACCCATGATTTGCACACGATATGGGAAAAGTCCAAGGACACGTTTTGCCCCTTCACGAACAACTGCAAATGCCTCTGGCAAGAGTTGGTCTAGGCTTTCTCCGTTTTGATATCGTTTTTTAAATTCTTCTGTTTTTGCCTGAAGTTCTTCATCTGAAAGAGCCGCCATTGCATCGGCATAGCTCTCGACTTTCTTGGCAGTTTTTTCTAGTTTCTTAATTTCGCCTTTATCATTTTCAATGATTTTGCGTAATATATTTGCCATCTTTTTTCCTTTCGACAGTCTTTATCTCGATATTTTACCACAAAAGGCCCCTTTAAACAAGAAATCACTCAAGGATTGACAAAGAAAAAAGCCCTAGTTTAAGGGCTTTCACAATGGATTTGCAAACAAATGAAAACTTTTTTATTAGATTCACTGAAAATATTGACAATAATGCTTTAAAACTAATTTTTAGAGTTCTCTTGGCTCTCTAGGATATCCTCAAAATCATGCAAAAGATTTTCAAAAGCCTGATCAAAGAAGGCATGGCCTGTGCTACTATAGGCCTTCATCATCATAGGGCTAACTTCAAAATCAACATAGAATTGATAGTCCAAGACACCATTTTTCCAGTAAAATTTGACGCTAGGGGAAGCCGTTTTTTCACCGCACATACCAGGAATGGCCCGTTGTAAGCCATAAATGTGTTCTCCATAGTCATTTAGACGATAGTAAGCCCCCTCAAAATAATAGGATTTGCCGATTTCAATACACTCAAATAGTGCAGCTAAAACTTTTTCATTACTCATACTTAATCCTAGTTAGGGTGACTGACAATCATCTCCAATTGTCCATCAATTTCCCAATCTGTCACATCATTTGGAAGAATGAGGTGCTCACCTTTTTTAAACAATAAATGCGTGAATCGATAGTCAAAGTCCCATTGCCAGAAAGTACCGAACAAAGCAAATAAGGAGCTGATTGCTTGAAGTCAACCAAGCCACTGAGTTTCCATTTATATACGGCGAAGAAGGAGTTTGATGTCAAACATGTCGACTCTAATTGCATAGTCTTAATAGTTGCTGGGACGCTATTTTCTGGATCCCCTAGATTCAAGACATCAAGAGACTGTTGAATATGAAGCTCACGTTTATTGCCCTGATCATCCCTACGATCAAAATCATAGACACGGTAAGTGGTATCGCTAGATTATTGAGTTTCTAAGATAAGGATACCTGGACCAATAGCATGCATGGTACCACTTGGTACTAAGAAAAAGTCACCTTTCTTAACAGAGGTTTTCGACAAAAGCCCGTCCCAATCACCTGCCTCAATCAAGGATACTAGTTCTTCCTTGGTCTGAGCCTTGTGACAATAAATAATTTCTGCACCCTCTTCAGCATCAATAATATACCAACATTCTGTCTTTTCTAGCTCACCTTCGTGCTTCTAGTCCTTAAGCATAATCAGGGTGTACTTGTACTGAGAGACAGTCATTAGCGTCCAAAATCTTAGTCAACAAAGGAAAAACACTAGTCTTGGGATTTCCAAAAAGTTCTGGTTTATCCTTGTAAAGCTCTGCCATGTGGAAACCAGCATACTTTCCGTTTTTGACATAGGATACACCATTAGGATGGGCAGAAATTGCCCAGTATTCACCTGTGTGTTCACTGGGAATGTCGTAACCAAACTCTGTCTTGAGGCGATTACCTCCCAAAATTTCTCATGCATTGGTGAGTCTAAAATAAAGGTTCCATTACACCCTCCTGTATAGAGCAAAACGCCTTAAGATTATCTCTTAAAGCGATTTTACATATTTTGTTTATTTGTTTGCATGCTTATCAGCTACGTCTTTAGCAAGTGCAAAGTTACCAAGCGTTGCAGAACCATTACCTGAAACAGCGGGTGTAACAATATACTCATTTACATCTGGTACTGGAAGGTAACCATTCAAAAGAGCTGTGAATTTTTCACGGACACGACGAAGCATGTGTTCTTGTCCCATAACACCACCCCCAAAGACGATAACTTCTGGACGGTAGAGCACAGTTGCCTTGAACATCCCAAACCTCAGAATTTTGCTCAATCAATTCGCCACGAATACCTGTACGGGCTTCAAGTGATGGACCAGCACCCAAACTTTCCAAACATCTGAGGTGGAATGGACAAGTTCCGTTAAATTCATTGGAAACATCATTTGGGTGAAGAGGTACATATACGTGGCCAGCTTCAGTGTGACCCATACCACCAATGAACTCACCATTTTGAATAGCACCGGCTCCAATACCAGTTCCGATAGTGTAGTAAACAAGAGACTCTTAACACCTTTACGAACAAGTGTCCCACCATAAGCAGATGAGTTAACATCAGTCGTAATGTAGAAAGGAATATTAAACTCTTTAGCAATCAAATCAAGAAGGCCGATATTTGACCAATGTGGTTTTGGTATTGAAGTCACAAAACCATATGTTTCAGAGTTTGAATCAACATCAATTGGTCCAAATGAACCAATTGCAATTCCAGCCAATTGATCTTCATAACGTTTGAAAAATTCAATCGTACGGTCAATTGTTTCGTAAGGTATAGCTGTTGGGAATTGAGTTTTTTCAACGACTTAGAATTTCTCATCGCCAACAGCACAAACAAATTTTGTACCACCAGCTTCCAAGCTTCCGTAAAGTTTAGCCATAGGTAAAGCAATCTCCTTTTGTAATCAATAAATAACTATTTTATACTAAAAAAGAAAAGCTAGGCAAAAGACAATCTAAATGAGACCTTGTTTAAGGAGACACAGACTGCTCTGCTTCACACTTATCCTTATGAGCCATTTAACTAAAAAAGCCAAATTGGCTTCGACTTTTCTAGCTTATTATTTAACTGCGACGAAGTCTGCACCTTCAACAACCGAACCAGCCGCTACTGATGAAACATCTTCGAAGTCTGCAGTGTTTGTAACGATAACCATAGTTGTATCGTCAAGACCTGCTTCAGTGATTACTGAGCTATCGAAGGTAGCTAAGACATCACCTTTTTTAATACGTTGATTTGCTTGAATTTTTGCTTCATCAGCCGTACTCAGCAGGCGGCCTTGCTTATCGCGACGAGCTTTAACACGATTGGTTTCTTTTTCAAGGGCCCGGGTTATTAAAGCGTCTTTACCAATCGTTGTCACGTGTCCCACATTAAACGGTAACACGGCTTGATCACCTAAGGCGTCTCGCAAGTTATAAACATGACAGACTTTACCAAATAGCTCCTCCGTCGTAACTGCTAGATCACCTTTGAGCTGTTTCTTATTTTTATTAAAAATGTGGGTGCCAGTGTAACCATACCAGTTAGTATTGATAAACGCTGCTCGAATTTCCTTTTGCATCTTACCAAATTGCGACCGCTGGGCTTCATCAACAAAGAAGATCACCCGTTGCTTTAAAGTTTTACTAAAGTGGGATTGCTTACCGGTTGCCAGTTGGGCTTGCGTTTTTTTGACCGCCCGATGGAGCTTTTGAATCGAGGTGACCAAGACCTTACCGTCATTTTGTTGCAATTTACGCATTAAATCACCGGTGTTTTGGGCTTCGTTAATGGCAATATCATCATTGGCGGCATAGGCACTAAAGTTGCTAGTTGTCTGTTCGTCTAAATCCCGCCGGTCAACTAAGAAGATGACCTTATCGACACCGGGATCTTGCGCCGCTAATTTAGCGGTTTTATATGAGGTGAGTGTTTCACCAGAACCCGTGGTATGCCAAACAAAGCCATCTTGATGGTCATGAATCCGGTGCATCACGGCTTCAATCGCATAAATCTGATAAGGTCGTAAGAGAATTAAGCTCTGACGTTCTTGGTCGATGACCGTATATTCACTGACCATTTTGTGGGCCATGGGAATATTAAGGACTTGGCGCGTAAACGCTAAGCCGTTTTCCACGGGGTGATTATCCCGCGTTCGCCAATTGAACAAAAAGGCTTTATTGAAATGATCCGGTTCGGCATTCGCAAAATACGCCGTACTATCCGGCATCATAATCACAAACATTTGCAGCAGCGAGTAAATCCCCGTATATTTACCTTCCTGCGCGTATTTTTCAATTTGATTAAAAGCCTGGTTAAGTTCGACCGTGGCTTTTTTTGTTCCAATTGAATTAAGGGTAACCCATTAATTAATAGGGTTACATCAAAACGGCGATCAGGATCGACATTTTGAGTACCAGCTAACCGTGGTCGCACTGCTTGTCGCACCACTTCATAACTAGATTTACCACCAGCAACGTCCGCTTTCCGAAAACAACTCAAGCGTCACCGTGCCCAGCTTAGCATCATCACGTTCAACTTCCACTTTGCCAATGCCATTTTCGGCGGCTGGTAACTTAGCTGCTTCGTAAGGTGTCCGGACCTCAATCGCCCGTTTAACTTTATTAAATTCGGTATCAGTTAAAGGGTATCCCTGCAATTTAGCATAGTTATTGTTATTTAATTTATCACGAAAATTAGCCCATAATTGATCCGGCATCGCACTATATAGGTCTTTTCGTTCCACCCATTGATTGCTCCGAAGAACATCAAAATTCGAGAAAAAAGCTATGGACGCCCCCAGTCTGCAGAAATCACTGACACTGTGGGAGTTATTGTCACAGTTCCAGCAATTAATATTTTCTCAGCTTCATTTTGGGAATGGCGCTTAAATACCTCAGAAAATAGATTCTTGAGATTGATATTGACCGGACCGGTTTCTCCGGTGTAATGATTCAATGCTGTCGTAGCACTTTGTCAAATGGAAGAATGTTCTGCCGCCTTTTGATTTAATGCATGCTCTCTTTGTGTCAATCGCATTCCTGAAGCATTATTTGAAACACTTTTTAATTGCTTTATTGGTTTCCCACATTTTGGGCAAAAATTCGATTTAGTTGTTAACCTTTCTCCACAGTTCACACAAAAATTAATTTTATTACTATTATTAGCCATAGATTAGCCATAGATTAGCCGCCTTTTTAGAAAAATTTTTCAATGCTATATCCATACCATTGTTTTAACCACACATCGCTTGAATAACATACCTGCCTTAATTATAAACTTTGAATTTTTTTCGATATCTGATGAAGGTTGTCCTTTTAATACCCGTCTTACGGGCGACGTCCACATCACTCATGCCCGCTTGGTAAAGCGTAAAGGCATGTTGTAAGCGGGGATCATCTTCGGCATATTGGGGCTTTCGCCCATGATATTTACCCTTTTGTTTGGGCAGAGCAATTCCTTGTTGCTGACGTTCAATAATTCGCTTACGCTCACTTTCGGCCTGATACTTATATAGTGGCTGGTGAAAGCAGCATAACTGCACGCTTTATTGGCATCAAAGAATAGTAAAGATTACAATTGGTGTAAAGTAAACATGGGCTAACGCCTATTTTCCTTGCACTTTTTATTTTTCCTGGAGGAAACCATCATGGCTTATCGACATCGTGCTACCCAATTGTCATTTCAATCCTTTAACAACGGCCTTGGTGTGCCACTTTCTTCCGACAATGAGTGGGTTCAATTAGCCGACATGCTCCCGTGGCAACAGCTCGATGAAGCCTATCAACTTCTTTTTACTGAGATGGGTGGGCGCGCTACTAAACTCTCTCGTCTGCTTTACGGTGCCAGTTTGATCAAGCAAGAAGACATCTAACCGACCGTTCGGTCGTTACCGCTATTCGTGATACCCCGGCTTACCAGTACTTTATTGGGCTAAACACCTACACAACCGACTTGCCGTTCAACAACTCAACCTTGGTTTATTTTAGACGATGCATGGGTCAAATAACGGAACTAGTGCAAAATATCATCAGTGATACCTTGCGCGAACAAATCCAAAGCTTATTGCCAGATGATGAGCTCCGTGTCTTGATCACAGATGCTACTGCGGTGCCAATTGAAATTCGTTTTCCACAAGATACTTCGCTGCTAAATCAAGCTCGGCTCAATCTAGAAGAAATATTATTAGACATGGCTCATCAGTTGCAAATCAAGCCTCCACGAACCTACAAACGTGAAGCAAAAGCTAAGTGGACCGCTTTTGCTAGAAAACTGCGGCGCTGGGCTAAGGAAACACGCAAGCAGATAAAAGTACATCTCCAGTATGTCCGACGTGATCTACGTTATATCGATGTGCTGTTGGCCCACGGTACCTCTCTTAACGAAAGGCAAACCAAACGATTGGCTGTGATTCGTGAACTTTTTGACCAGCAAATGTTCATGTATGAAAATCGGACCCATCGGGTCCCAGGACGGATTGTTAGCTTGGCACAACCGTGGATTCGCCCGATTAACCGTGGTAAAGCCAAACAATGAACCGAATTTGGTCCCAAGATTGATGCTTCAATTGCCGATGGCATGATCGATATCGAACGATTTGATTTTAAGGCGTTCAATGAAAGCCAAGATTTAACAACAACCATCGATCATTATTGCGACGTGCATGGTTATTATCCCGATGAAATCTTAGCTGACACACTTTATCGTACCCGCGAGAATCGTCAGCTCTGTCAACGACTAGGCATTAGGTTGTCGGGACCACCACGTTTAGGACGTAAGCCTAAAAAGATGGATGCTAAGCAGCGGCAGGTTGATCGTGACGCAGAGAAGCGGCGCGGGGAAATTGAACGCGGTTTTGCCTTCATGAAAGGCCCTTTTGGCCTTTCATTGGTGCGGACTAAAACGGTAGCCAGCATCGCAGTGACGATTGATATTGCGATCAATCTAGCCAATCTAAAGATGCTATTAAGGCTTTTTAATGGACCAATTTTGATTTTTGTAAAATATAAGCAGGAATCTATCTTTATTCACTATCAAATTCACGTTTCAGGTAGCCGGAATGTTGCCTAATTCACCAGCCACTAGGTAGTACCGCATAACCATATTGAACTCTTAAAAAAGGATTAAAACGATCAATCCATTCATTTTGGCTAGCACGTCCGTATCCTAATACACTTAATCATAAAAATATAAGAATAAAGATCGCTGAAACAATCATCAAATAGCGTTTATACTTGTCTTTGTCTCGTACGTCCTGACTAATTTTGTTAACCATCAAATTTCCATCACCTTTAAGTAAAATATCTAGAGGAACAGCTGAAAATTTACTTAAATTTACTAATGTGTCTAAATTTGGATAACTTAAATTGTTTTCCCAGCGTGATAGCGTTTGACGTATCACATGTAATTTATCAGCCAATTGTTGTTGGGTTAAGTGCAGTTCTTTTCTTCTTTTTCGTAACACATTAGCAAATTGCAATTTAATAGTCCTCCTTAACTTTTAAGATAGCAGAAATCTCATGAATGTAACGCAATTACCATGTTACATTTATGATTATTCGATCTTAACCGAGAAAAAATTGGCTTTTAACGCCAATTGAGCTTAATTTGATGTTGTTTATTAGGGTCCGTCTGAAAATTTTATTTCAGACGGACCCTAATTATTTTCGACACAATAGTTAAATACGAAAAACACCTTGATGATATTTTTGCCAACTGGCAACTATTTTCATCAAGGTGTTTTTCGAAAGTTATTAATTTTTAGTGGTTGACGTGTTTGTCATGAAGGTCACGTTAATGACTTTAGCGGGTAACTTGTTAACGGTTCGGGTAGGGTTGCCGACCACTGTGGTTTTATCGGCCACGTTATTCAGGACAATTGCCCCTGCGCCAACTCAACTAAAGGCACCGATCACAACGCCAATCCCGTTATCGATAAAAATGCGCTTACCGATTTTGGCTTCCGGTGAAATTGAGATCCCGGTTATTTTGGCGGCATGTTGACTTAGGAACACGGCAATTGTATAAAGCCGAGGAAAAGCCATAAAGTGAGCGATTCGGTACCAAAACAGGGCCCGAATCACCGGGTAGGTTAAGAGAACTTCTAAAAGACTGTGGGCTGCCGGATCACGCTTGAGAATGGACCTTGCTATCTGAAACATTTTTCTCGCTCCTCTTAAGCTCATTGAAGCCGCGTTCCAAATCGGCTAACAAATCCTTTTGATCTTCAACGCCGACTGAAAGGCGAATTAACTCGTCTTTGATGCCGTTTTTCAACCGAATGTCACGTGGAATTGAGCCGTGGGTCATCAAGGCCGGAATTTCGATCAAGCTTTCCAGTGCACCCAAACTCTCGGCCAATGTGATAACGTGCAGTTGTTCAACAAATTGTTTTGGATCCAGTCCGTCCTGTAATTCAAAGGAAATCATTGCTCCAAAGCCGTGCATTTGTTTTTTGGCGACTTCGTAATCAGGGTTGTTCGGATCGCCAGGGTAGTAAATTTTGCTGACAAGTGGCTGGTTTGATAGATAATTGAAGACGACTTCGGCATTGGCCATATGAGCACGCATTCGAAGAGACAACGTTTTAATCCCACGTTGCAGTAGCCAACTTTCCTGAGGGGCCAAAATACCACCAATGGCATTTTGAAGGTAACCAATTTTTTCGGCCAATTGATCATCTTTAGTGACGACCAGCCCGGCAATGACGTCGCTGTGACCGCCAAGATACTTGGAAGCACTGTGAAGAACAATATCCACTCCCTGTTCCAGCGGTCGCTGAATGTAAGGCGAGGAGAAAGTGTTGTCGATAATGCTTAAAATTTGGTGCGATTTGGCAATCTTGGCAACCGCTGCAATATCGGTTACTCGTAAAAGCGGGTTGGTTGGCGTTTCCAAGTAAATTGCTTTGGTATTTGGCGTAATCGCTTCTTCAACAGCGGCCAGGTCGCGGGTGTCAACCACGGTAAAGGTCATGCCAAAGCGTTTTAAAACGGTGTCAATCAATCGGAAGGTACCACCGTAGACATCATTGCCAATGACGAAATGGTCGCCGGCGGAGAACATTGAGAAGACTGTGTGGATTGCAGCTGAACCGGAAGCAAATGCAAACCCGGCTGTGCCTCCTTCCAACTCGGCAATTAGTTTTTCAACTGCTTCTCGAGTTGGGTTTCCAGAACGAGAATACTCATATTGATTTTCACCGATTTTTTGCTGATGAAAAGTTGATGCCATATAAATCGGCACCGAAACTGCTCCGGTTGCTTTATCTTCGCTAATACCACCATGAATTAATTTTGTATCAAATTTCATTTTAATAACCTCACTTTATTTTTAATCATAAATATTTTCACTCATGTAACGTTCACTGCTATCTGGAAAAATTGTGACAATGGTACTATTCTCGGGAAGTTCCTTGGCAACCTTTAAGCTGGCAGCCAAGGCAGCCCCGCTTGAACTGCCAATGAATAATCCCTGCTTCTTGGCAAGCTCCTTAACTTGATGAAAGGCGTCGGCATCGGCAATTGTTAACGTTTTGTCGATTTGAACATCTTTAAAAAATGGTGGGACAAATTCAACACCGATACCTTCAGTCCGATGGGGATGGGCAGGCCCACCATTTAGAATTGAGCCTTCAGGTTCCACAACGATGGTTTGAGTCGCCGGATTCTGCTCCTTTAAGTAACGAGCGACGCCTGCAAATGTCCCACCACTGCCCGCACCGGCAACAAAGGCGTCAATTGGGTCACTGAGGTCGTCAAGCAACTCTTGTGCCAGAGTGTGATAATAAGTATCAGGGTTGGCCGGATTTTTGAATTGCATTGGAACGAAACTGTTAGGAATTTGATCGTGAAGCGCTTCTGCTTTTTCAATGGCGCCCTTGATGCCCTGATCACTGGGGGTGTTGATTACTGTTGCCCCTAAGGCTTTCATCAATTGTTGTTTTTCAAAACTGAACTTTTCCGGTACGACCAGAATGGTTGGCAAATGGTGTTGTTGAGCGGCAAGGGCAACCCCAATTCCGGTATTGCCGGCAGTAGGTTCGATAATTGTTGTTACACCTTCAGTTACCTGACCACGATTAATCGCATCTTGAATCATATATTGGCCCAGGCGGTCTTTGATGCTGCCTCCTGGATTAAACATCTCCAGTTTGGCGTAAATGCGACTGTGATTTGGAATGTTGATTTGCAGATCAATCAGTGGCGTATGACCGATCAGTTCTGAAATGGAATGAATAAGCATAAATAAGATCCTTTCTAATCATTTGGAGCAGTGTTTAGCTGGCGGGATGCTAGGGGAAATGGCCGCAATAGATAGAAAAAGGGCGCGAAATTCTGAAATCCAGAATTTTAGCGCCCTTAGTTCAACTCCAGCCAAGTGGACATCGAACTCTTTTTAGGTCATGATTTCCCAAAAAACGTCAATGCTAACAGGCCGAACATCGCCAAAAACGCGTTGTTCGACAGCAACAATTAATCGCATTAAACATTGGTTGACTCATCATGACACCTCCGAAATTTTTATTGTGATTAATATACACAATTTCGAGACATCTGTCAATCATTTTTGAGCTAAAAAATAAAAAAGTCATGATAAATAGTTGAAACTTCTAGTAGCTTGAAAATATTTTTTCTCTGGTGTTATTTTCAAATTCTGTTTCGTGAATGTTTTAATTTGCTTTTGTTATATTAGTTATATTGTTGATAAGATTGAATGTCATCTCATCTAGCCACAATCTTGGCATCGAGGATTATGAGAAAGTTGAAGCTCCCATCATTGCCCTTGACCGTAATCTCGCTCCAAAAGTTCCTATCGTCTCATCTGATAACTTTGAAGGTTGGAAGTTAGCCGCAAGAGCTTTAGTAAAGGCTGGCCGTCAACGTATTGTCATGATTACAGGTTATGATAATTCAGATTCTCCAACAGGACTTCGTCAACTAGGTTTTAATTACGAATTAGACAAAAAAGGTATTATCTGTCCTGTTCCAAACGACTTGTCTCTCATGCGACGTGAATTAGAAATCAAATCTATTATCTCTCGTGAAAAACCAGATGGCATCTTTGTTTCGGACGATTTAACAGCTATCTTGGTTATGAAGATAGCTAGACAATTGGGACTTTCTATACCAGATTACCTAAAAATCATCGGTTATGACGGTACCGCCTTTATCCGTCACTTCTACCCAGAGTTAGCAACTATCCAACAACCTTTGGATGAAATTGCTAAGCTTTGTGTCGAAATTCTTCTCAAGAAAATTAAAGGCAAAACAATTAATCGTGATTATGTACTTCCAGTGAGTCTGATTGCTGGTGGCAGTATATAAATGAAAGTAGCAAGAAATATCCGCTTGCGACTTTTTTCTTGTTACATTTCTAGAAAAAAAGAAGTTGAAACAACGCTCAACTTCTTTTCCTTATGCTTCATCTGTCAAAAACTGACTAAGTACACCATTAATGAACTTAGCAGATGTTTCATCAGAATATTTTTTAGCGATTTCAATGATTTCGTTAATAGCTACACGTCCTGGTGTTTCTTCAAATAACGTGATTTCATAAAGTCCCAAACGAAGGAGAGTACGATCTGTCACAATCAAACGTGAAAGGCTCCAACCTTCTTTCAATTTTTCTTCAATTTGGCTATCAAGTTGAGCCAACTCTTCACGGACGCCTGTTACTAGGCTAAGGAGAAAGGCTGGTACATCAACTTCAGTTTCTTCGTCAATTGGCTTGTCATAAGTGTAAGCGAAATGTACCTGTTCCAGAACTTCACCACCAAATTCAAGGGCAAAAAGCGTTTGAAAAGCACGCTCACGAAGGTCACGACGTGAATCTTTAAAGATATTAGTCATTCAAAAAATCCTCGTTAAACAATTCAGTCAAGTCTGGTTTTTGTGACTTTTCAGTAACAATAGATTCAACGTGAACGTTGACTTCTGAAATTACCACTTCTGCCATATCATAGACAGCTGCTTTAACAGCCTTTTGAATTTCAATTGAAACCGCTGGTACGTTAACCCCATACTGAAGTGAAACGTAGATATCAGCATTTACAGTACCATCTTCTTCTGTTCGGAGGTAAACACCACGTCCCAAGCTTGTTTTGCTGAGACTATCCGTAACATTTTTATTTTGAAGGGCGTAAACACCTTCCACTTTAGTTGCAGCGATACCTGTAATCACTTCGAGCACGCGAGGGGCAATTACAATTTCACCGATATTTTCTGTAGTCATCGCATGTTTCCTTTCCGTTAGTTTGGAAAATAAAGCCTTCAAACCAGTGGTTTGAAAGACTTAGTTAGGCTTAGGCACGTGATACGTAAGTACCTTCAGCTGTGTTGATAACCAATTTTTGACCAGCCTCGATAAAGTCTGGAACGTTAACCACAAGACCAGTTTCAAGTGTTGCAGGTTTACCTGAACCTGTAACTGTTGCACCTTTGATTGATGGTTGTGTTTCAGTAACAGTCAATTCAACAGTTGTTGGTACTTGCACACCGATAACTTCTGTTCCGTAGAATTGGATTTTTACGTCTGAGTTTTCAAGGATAAATTTCAATTCTTCTTGAACGTTGGCTACTGGGATTTCATATTGGTCATATGTTTCAGTGTTCATGAAGTATGCAGTATCATCCATTTGGTACAAGTATTGTGCTGGTACTGTTTCGATGATTGCTTGTTCAAATTTTTCTTCTGGACGGTAGCTAGTATCAAAAGTTGAACCTGAGCGAACATCACGCAATTTCATACGCATGATTGTATTACCTTTACCAGGTTTGTGGTGGCTAGCTTCAAGAACTTTGATCAATTTGCCATCGTTAGTTACGAAAGTCATACCCGCACGGAGTTTACTTGCTTCAATCATTATTAAATACCTCTTTGTAAAAAATTATTATCATTTTATTCTACCATAAATGATAGCATGACTCAAATGTTTTATAGATTCAAGCCCAATCCTCAGCCTTTTTTCAAAGAACAAACTAGTCATCCATCCCTAAGTGAACCTCTGGAACATCATGTTGCAAATAAGAAACACCCTTTTGTTCCATCAACTCAATTGCAAATGGGTGCGGTCTATAATTTGCCTTGTAAGTAATCTTTACGATACCAGCTTGCAAGAGGGCTTTGGTGCAGTTGATACAAGGAAAATGAGTCACATAAATCTCTGTATTTTTGGTAGAAATCCCCTCTTTGGCACATTGGATAAGGGCATTCATCTCTGCGTGTACCGTACGAATACAATGACCATCTTCCATGTAGTGACCGACTTCGTTACAGTTATCAGTCTCAGAAACCCCGCCGTTATAACCTGTAGCGATAATACGCTTGTCCTTGACTAAAACAGCCCCAACAAAGGCACGGTCACACGTAGAACGCTTAGAAATCAGCTCTGCATTAGCCATAAAATAATCTTGCCAAGATAAACGGTTTGGCATAAAGTATTCCTCCAAATCTTAGAGAACAATCAATTCCTTAGGCGCAAGGGTAATCAATTCACAACCATTTTCTGTGATAATGATGTCGTCTTCGATACGAACACCATATTTATCAGCCAAATAAACACCTGGCTCGTCCGTCAAGACCATACCAGCTTCGATAGTTTCATCAGAATTACCAAAGTAAGGAATCTCGTGAATGTCAAGACCGATACCATGCCCGATACCATGTGTAAAGTAATCACCGTACCCCGCTTCGACAATAACATCACGCGCAACCTTATCATAGTCACGACGTGTCATGCCAGCCTTAGCCGCATCAATCAAGGCCTGGTTAGAACGTAGAACGATATCATAAATTTCACGTTCTCCATCAGTAGTGTCACCAATATGGATAGTGCGAGTCATATCGCTAACGTAGTGGTTGTAGTAACAACCAAAGTCCATAGTCAAGGTCTCACCAGATTGGATAACCTTTTCTGAAGCAACCCCGTGAGGCATAGCTGAACGGTAACCTGAAGCAATGATAGACTCAAAGGAAATCCCTGAAGCTCCGTACTCACGCATACGGAAATCTAAGAAGTTTGCCACTTGTAGTTCTGTTGTTTGACCTGGTTTAATAAAATCAAGTACATCTGTAAAAGCACGGTCTGAAATAGAACAAGCCTTACGGATAGTTGCCAATTCCTTTTCGTCCTTGATCATACGCAACTCTTCCATGAAGTTGCTTTGTGGTGATAAAGTGTAGCCTTCAAAAATCGCTTGAAGACCTTGATAGTAAGCAAATGATACCTGATTATCAAAACCGATTGTTTCAAGTTTATCAGCCTCGATAATTTTAACAATATCCTTAAGCGGATCCTTACTTTCGATAATATCAAAGCCATGCACAGATTGTTTGGCAATGAGGGAATAACGTGAATCGGTTAAGAAGAGTCGACGATTTTTAGTAATGAAGACAGTCGCATTTGTCCCCCAGAAATCTGTCAAATAATAAATATTGTTTTGTCCTGTCACCAACAAGGCATCAAGGCCTGATTGGGTAAGTTTGGCATCAAATCGTTCAAGTCTATGTTGCATTATGAATTACTCCTCTGGTATTTTAGGTTAATTATACCAAATTTTCAGATTTTAAAGGATTAAATTGACATTTTAGATTGTTTTTTGAGGTCATAAAGAAAAAGCCAGAACAAACTCTGACTTTATTAGCATTACACAAAGGCTCGCTTTTCGTAGATAGTTGGAGCAAAGAGGAGCAAAAACAAAGTCCAAGCAAGCAAAACAAGGGCTTCGCGAAGACTGAAGAACTGTTGACCGCTAGTAAAGACTGCTCGCATAAAACTAAATGGCACATAAGTCATCAGCTTAGTCATGGTATCCCCTAAACTAGCCAAATAGAGCGTGAAGAAAGTCATTCCTGTCACCCCAAAATAGGCCGTTACAAAGGCTGTCAAGGTATTTTTTACAAACAAGACAAGTAAGGAGGAAACCATATAAATAAAGGCTCCATAGAGTAGAAAATCAATATAGATGCCTCTGATATAATCCCACAAAGGAAAATCTACATGTTGCACAGAATACCTGTAGAAGGCCAACTCCAAAACCAAAATAGTAGCAGCAACTATCGGTAACACAAGGAAACTTAAAAGTTTTCGAAGAATAACCTCGCGTCCAGATAAGGAAGACACCCGAATCATATTAATTGTTCGATTCTGAAATTCTCGTCCAAGACTAGACACTGCTAGATAAGCAAAGACGATATCCACGATAAAGGAATAACTGGCAATAATCGCTGATGGCCCAAGGTAAGCTCCCTTATAGCCATCACATAAGATTACAATTGCACCAATCAATGCTACCAATCCAAGACAAATAAAGACACTCCTTGTCACACATTCCTGCTTTAAAAATACCGTTCTCAATTTACTTTTCATTGAATAGCACCTCACTTAGCCCTTCTTTTTCATAAGTAAAAGGAATCCCCTCCCGATCCATAACCTGCTTAACAGCTGTCAATCCTTTGACTAAGATATCATGCTTTTGTTGTTCAAAAGGTATACCATTTAATTTGAGTAGGGTCATTAATGACTTCAAACTTAAATCCTCAGTATAAATCTTATATTTGACATTATCACTGTCATCTAAGTAAATCAGCTTATGATTCTTCAACAAATAGTTTTTCGTACAAACCTGCTCAAGATTAGACAGGATATGACTCGAGATAATAAAGGTTAGACCATGATTCTTAGCTAACTTTTTAATTAATGTGAGAAAACTGTTGATTCCATTAGGATCCAGACCATTTGTAGGCTCATCAAGAAGGATGAGTTCATCTGAAGCAATTAAGGTGATAAACAAACCCACACGTTGCTTCATTCCCAAAGACAATTTGGAAGCCTTGCGTTTAAAATAGGCTGCCACCTCCAACTCGTCCTTATAACGATCAATTAACGCGTAATCCTTACTGTACAATTTACAATAGAATTTAAGGTTAGCTTCAACAGTCATGTTAGGATATAGAGCTGGAGCTTCAATCAAGGCTCCTACAGTTTTTGTTTTTAAGTCAATAATATCCTTGGGTCCTGCCAAGATACCTGAGACTAGTTTCATCAGGGTCGTCTTCCCTGAACCATTATTACCAATCAAACCAGCAATATCCCCCTTCTCTAACGTGAACGAGATATTATCCAAAACGGTTTGCTTTCCAAAACTATAAGTTAAGCCTTTCACCGCTAGCACTGTCATGTATTTACCTTTCTTTGTTTAAATATATTTCTAATGTAAATCTTTAACATCCAAGTGAATAGTTCACTTGGACGATGAAAACTTATAACGCTTATTCTTTTTAACTCTCATGAAAATAGGAGTTATTTAATAACCTGCTATCTTATTTTTCTCAGTTTTAAGATCTCAACTGCAATATAACTTACTTGTCCAACTCCATAACCAATGTCATATGCTACATTTCCCCCAACAATTTCAGAAAGCTTATCAAAGGTTAAAGAATCAAATTTATCCATCATCATTGTATCCATATACATTTTCCCTTAACCTCTAAATCCATCTACAAATCCACGACCAAAATCATAAACCGTGTGAGTAACTACTCCGACTCCATATCCTACAGATGAGTAAATACTTCCACCAACTACAATTGCTAAATCTTTAATATCAATTTTTTGAAATGTATTTTTCATGTTCTCTCCTATTCTTTATTTCATTGACTTCGACTACCTACCACGCTTGACGAAAACCTTTTACAAATTCGTTAATAACGTACTTACCATATTTAACTGGGTTGAAACCACCACTGATTTGCTCTAAATCATCATTGGACAACACCGTAAATAATTGTTTTTCTTCTAACATTACAAAGCTCCTTTCTAAATAAAATTCTAAGGTTAGCTCTCTCAGCAGCTCTTAGCTACTAAATCCAAGCTATGACTTCATTATAAGAGCTTAATGAAATAAAAAATAGTGACATAAATGTCACCATTCCATAAGATTAAAGACAAAAAGAAAAGGCTAAGCAATAAACTCAACCTAAGACTATAGTAATCAACAGAGAAAATCATTTCTCCTTATCCTTCCCCGCTACCCTAAGCGCAAACAAAGAAAAAGCTAGCGAAAGTGTTGACCAGACGAGACAATGCTCAATAAAGGCAACGCCTTCGGTGAAACTTAACGTAGCATTTATCATCACAATAAATAGCCAGACGATCACGATAACAATGCTTAAACTTCTAATAAGATTATTCTTCTGTTTATCCATATTTCTCTTTCCCATATTTGGTACTCATGGTAACTTCTAATCGCCATAGCGAGGTCTTCTTTTCAACCACCATTTGTACCAACCCAATCGTTCAGGTAAGGTTTGAGGTCTAGATACAAAACCACCCCCTGTAACATTTTCTAAGGTTTCAGCATTGAGCTCTTCACCATATGCCTTAGTTCGCATTCTTATTTCTCCTTTCTTTTCAAAAATAAATACAGCAATAACCACTTGGACTATACAAAGATTTAGTCGTCTTGGAGACCTAGTGGATTTGGGTATAAGGTCATTATAAGTTCTCCCTTTTCAAAAAAATAGTGACATAAATGTCACTATCACTGAACACAAAAGGACAGGCCTTTATAAGACCTGTTCTAAAACTTGTTTACTTCTACGGTGTTTCAGAATAAGATAAAAAATAACTTCAAAAAGGAGAAAACTAAAATAGAGCCCTAAAATATAAAGTAAAGTTTCCCATTTATCTGTTGCTGATTGAAAATGGCCATGATGATCCACTGTACGGATGCTAATCAAAAGGCGAATATATAGAAATAAGGCTAGAAGAATACCATTAAAACCTATAAAAAAACGCTTTTTAACCATAGTCTGACTTCTGTATGTTTTTTCTTAACCATAGAATAGCAAACTCAACTTAAACCAGTCTAAAGCAAAAAGCCCCTATCTGAA
>DOTL01000044.1:0-5293 GCA_003521145.1 Streptococcus sp.
ACCCACTATAGTTGACAAGGAGCTGAAAGACCTGTGACTAGCACCAAGGCCAATCGCAGGTCAATGTCTATTTACAGTTACTTACCAATTCCATTCATCTTCAACAGGTTCAGCGTTTTTACGTTTACGTCCATTCTTGAGTTTGATTTCATGATAAATATCTTCTTTGTAAGGAACGAGAAAGGCTAAAACCAAGTATAGGAAGATTCCAAACTGCGTTGAAACCATGAGAATGATAGCCAAGATACGAGCTAGAGCTAGGTCCCAGCCAAACTTATCTGCCAAACCTGCAACAACTCCGGCGACGAGTCTATTTTTTCGTGTCTTATAAAAACGATTTGACATGGTCTTCTTCTCCCATCATTTCTTTGATTTAATTATATGATTTTTTTAAATTAAAAAAATCAGCCCTAGGACTGATTTAGAAAAATGAGCTTGCCTCGACACAACCCGCAGCCAAATTTCTGTGTATTGACACGGCGTTTTCGACGGTAAGTATGGCCACAAGATTGGCACTGATAGAGATAATCATTTTCTTCTTGGCCTTGCATCTTTGGAGCGTATCTAAGGCCGTCAACCTTGTCTAGTAAATCCTTAAAGTCTCTATCCGCATGCTTGTAGCCCTTCCCTTGAAAATAAAGGTGGTAATGACAGAGTTCGTGGCGGACGATTTTTCGAAAGGTTTCAAGTCCGTGTTCCTCATAGAGTTTGGGGTTAAAATCTAAATGGCCATCCTTGAGAAAGAACCGCCCTCCGGTGGTTCGGAGACGCTTGTTCCACAAGGATTGGTGCTTAAATTCCCAGCCAAAATCTTCTATAGAAACAGTCTTAACATAATCAGTTAGATTCACGTGGATTCACCAAGGAGAGGTTGAGTTTTTCATGCTCCAAATCAACTTTTGATACCCACACTGTAACCAAATCCCCAACAGAAACGACCTGACTTGGGTGGTTAACGAAGCTCTTGCTCATCTCAGATATATGGATAAGGCCATCCTCATGGACGCCGATATCCACAAAGGCACCAAAGTCCACAACATTTCGGACTGTCCCTTCAAGTTTTTGTCCTACTGACAAGTCTTTGAGTTCAAGAACATCCTGACGAAGCACTGGTGCTTCAAAATCATCACGGAGGTCACGACCTGGTTTCAAAAGGTCAGCAATGATATCTTTGAGGGTTTCCTGTCCAAGTCCCAGCTCTTCCGCTGTTTCTTTAAGATTAAGAGCCTTCAATTTCTCTTTGGCAGAGTCGTCCAAGTCTGTGATATCCAACTGCTTGAAGAGGGCTTTTACCGCTGGGTAAGACTCTGGGTGGACTCCCGTATTATCCAAGATATTCTTAGCATTTGGGATACGGAGGAAACCGGCTGCTTGTTCGAAGGCCTTGGTACCAAGACGTGGGACCTTTTTGATTTCAGCACGTGATGCAATTTCACCATTTTCCTCACGATAGGCAACGATATTTTCAGAGATGGTCTTGTTAAGTCCTGACACGTGTGACAAGAGGGTACTACTTGCCGTATTGACATTGACACCAACTTGGTTAACCACGGTATCGACGACGAAATCAAGATTTTCAGAAAGTTTCCTCTGACTAACATCATGCTGGTATTGGCCTACTCCGATTGATTTAGGGTCAATCTTAACCAACTCAGCCAATGGATCTTGGAGACGACGGGCAATAGAAATGGCAGAGCGTTTTTCGACCGTCAAGTCTGGGAACTCATGGCGGGCCAACTCTGATGCAGAGTAGACAGAGGCACCACTTTCATTGACAATGACATAGGAAGTCTTTGGAAAATCCTTGAGGACTTCTACCACAAAGGCTTCACTTTCACGGCTGGCTGTTCCATTACCAATAGCAATAATCTCAATGTCATGCTTTTTAAAGAGGTCAGCCAAGTCTTTTTTAGCCTGTGCGATTTTGACCTTACTTGCTGGAGCTACTGGATAGATAACTTGCGTTGTAATGAGCTTACCAGTTTGGTCAACCACGGCCAACTTAGCCCCTGTACGAAAGGCTGGGTCAAAACCAAGTACCATCTTGCCTTTAAGTGGTGAGACTAGGAGAAGGCTTCGAAGATTTTGAGAGAAAAGTTGAATAGCACCATCTTCTGCTGCTTCAGTCAATTCGCTACGGATACGACGCTCCATGGCTGGGATGATTTTCTTCTTGAGAGATTGGTTGATAACTTCCTCGATATAGTCATTTTTTTGTTTGAAACGAGCACTGTAGAAACGGTGCATCTTCTCAAGATTGTGCTTAAAGCTTACCTTGATAACGCCTAGTTTCTCACCACGGTTAAGGGCTAACGTACGGTAACCTTGAAGTTTAGACACCTTATCTTCAAAATCATAGTAAATCTTGAAAGTTTCTTTTTCATCCAGCGATTGATCCTTGAGGGTTGAAGTGATGTCACTGTTGTTCCAGATTTCGTTGTAGGTCCAAGACCGCAAGCTATTGTCCTCAGAAAAGGCCTCAACCAAAATATCCACAGCACCCGCAAGAGCGTTATCAGCTGTTGGAAAGGCTTCAGATGTCAGCTTTTCAGCTTCAGCCTTGAGGTTTGGACTATTTTGCAAGATAAGACGAGCCAATGGGAAAAGACCTGCTTCACGAGCAATAGTCGCTTTGGTGCGGCGCTTTTCCTTATAGGGGAGGTAGAGTTCTTCCACATCTGCCAACTTTTCAGCCGCTTCAATGGCTACCTTGAGTTGGTCAGTCAATTTACCCTGAGCCTCAATCTTGGCCATAACCGTTTCCTTACGGTCTTGAAGAGTAGTCAAGGACTTGTCCATATCAATGATAGCCTTGATTTGCGTTTCATCCAGATTGCCTGTTTTTTCCTTACGGTAACGGGCAATGAAAGGAATGGTATTGCCTTCTGCGGTCAATTCCAAAACTGTTTCAACTTGTTGTTTTTTTAGGCCCATTTCCTGAGCCAATGTCTCTAGATTACGATTTTCCATAAGTTCTATTATACCATGATAGGAGATTTGCTTGGGTAGAAAACCTTGTAGCTGAAGCGAGAATTTTTAAACAAGAGGTAGTATAATAGAAGGTAAACCTATTGTTATGGGCTATTTCTAACAGAAATGACGCCCTTAGTATCTTTTGTAACTGAACTCGGGTTATTTCTTTCGGAAAATAGATGCATCTTCCTAGAAGCAGAGTTTCTTCGACTGATGCCCTAATTTTCTGTCAGAAATATCGCCCTTAGTATCTTAATTAACTCGGAGGCTTTTATGGCAGTTATTCAGAAAAAAACAAATGAACTTGAAAGCATGATGGCATCTTTTGCGGATATCCCTGATTTTGAAAAGGCGGGAACTGATCCTAAGAAGGACAAACGTCTTCAAGAAGATAAGAAGAAATAACAGTTATGGCTATTTTTCATCAACTACCAGATAGCGTTTTGCAGCTTCTGGCAGTTTTTCTATCTATTATTATCGAAGCCCTTCCCTTTGTTTTGTTGGGAAGTATTCTGTCTGGCTTTATCGAAGTCTTTGTGACTCCTGAAAAGGTACAAAACTTCCTGCCGAAAAACAAGGTCCTGGCTATTCTCTTTGGAACTCTAATTGGTTTTATTTTCCCTTCTTGTGAATGTGGGATTGTTCCCATTATCACGCGCTTTTTAGAGAAAAAAGTGCCTAGCTACACGGCTATTCCTTTCATGGCAACTGCCCCTATTATCAATCCAGTCGTTCTCTTTGCGACCTATACGGCCTTTGGGAACTCTTGGTACTACGTGATTTTACGTTTCCTCGGGGCTTTCTTGATTGCCATGATTTTGGGAATCTTGCTGGGCTTTGTGGTGGATGACCAGATTCTTAAGGAAAATCGAAAGGTCAGTCATGTGCACGACTATAGTGGTTTGTCAGCTGGTAAGAAAGTTTTTCAAGCCTTGATTCATGCGGTAGATGAATTTTTCGACACTGGGCGTTACCTGATTTTCGGGAGCCTGGTGGCCGCAAGTATGCAGACCTATCTACCTACCCGTATTCTTACGACAATCGGGCACAATTCGGTGACAGCCATCCTCATCATGATGTTTTTGGCCTTTATCCTCTCGCTTTGTTCAGAGGCGGATGCCTTTATCGGGGCTTCCTTGCTCTCTAGTTTTGGAGTGGCACCAACAGTGGCCTTTCTTATCATTGGTCCTATGGTTGATATCAAGAACTTGATTATGATGAAACATCAGTTTAAGACTCGCTTTGTCGGTCTCTTCGTAGGGACCGCAAGTCTGGTGACAATCGTTTACTGTCTGCTACTGGGGGTGATTTAATGTTACGTTTTCTCATCTTATCTGGGTATTTTGAGCTGGTCATGTACTTACAAGTTTCTGGCAAGCTCAACCAGTACATTAATATCCACTACTCCTACTTGGCCTACATTTCCATGGTGCTTTCCTTTATCCTCGCTGTGGTTCAACTCATTGTTTGGATGAAGCAGATGAAGGTTAACTCGCATTTGTCAGGTCGAGTAGCCAAGGTAGCCAGCATCGTTCTCTTGGCCTTTCCAGTCCTCACTGGACTTTTAGTACCAACAGTAACCTTGGATGCCAATACCGTATCAGCTAAGGGTTATCATTTTCCACTGGCTACAGGGAGCGATCCTAACCAGGCCGACCAAGAGGGAACGACTATCCAGTATTTGAAGCCAGACACCAGCTCCTACTTCACCTCCTCAGCTTATGAGAAGGAGATGACCAAGGAGCTAGCCAAGTACAAGGGACGTGAGACCATCCAGATTACCACGGAAAATTACATGGAAGTCATGGAGCTCATCTACCTCTATCCTAACGATTTCGTGGGCAAGAAGGTCACCTATACCGGCTTTGTTTACAATGACCCACAGACCAAGGGTTATCAGTTCATCTTCCGTTTTGGTATCATCCACTGTATCGCTGATTCAGGTGTTTACGGACTGGCGACGAGAGGAAGTGACCAAACCTTCAAGGAGAATACCTGGGTAAAAGTCACTGGTACCATCACTGTGGATTATTATCAAAATCTTAAACAGAGCCTCCCTATCCTCAATTTGACTGAGGTTAAAGAGGTCGGTCAGCCTGACAATCCCTATGTTTATCGCGTATTTTAAAAAGCCAAGTTCAGTTGAACTGGCTTTTTATGTTGAATCAAACTGTACAGTTACTTAAATCTTGAGAGTACAAAAACAGTCATCGATGGCTTTCTTCATTTTATCAGTTGTACAGTTACTTAAATCTTGAGAGTACAAAAACTACGGAGTCGAGACAATCAAACGTAGCTTGGTTGTACAGTTACTTAAATC
>DOTL01000044.1:5389-15270 GCA_003521145.1 Streptococcus sp.
AAATCTTGAGAGTACAAAAACTCTACGGCATTTTTATAATTTGCCAATATAGTTGTACAGTTACTTAAATCTTGAGAGTACAAAAACTCCGCTGGATGACTGTAGCTTTAGTAATTTGTTGTACAGTTACTTAAATCTTGAGAGTACAAAAACCGTTTGAGTCAGCAGGAATATCCCAAGATAGTTGTACAGTTACTTAAATCTTGAGAGTACAAAAACTCATTCAGATATTTGTGTTTGATGCGTTTTGTTGTACAGTTACTTAAATCTTGAGAGTACAAAAACACCACCGAAGTCGTGGATTAGACCGTTGATGTTGTACAGTTACTTAAATCTTGAGAGTACAAAAACGATGGAGCAGGAAAAGCTGAGTTAGGAAATGTTGTACAGTTACTTAAATCTTGAGAGTACAAAAACCGTTTACATACTCTTGCAATGAATCGTATTGGTTGTACAGTTACTTAAATCTTGAGAGTACAAAAACCAAAACGAAGCCTTTTTCAGCTCCATTTGGTTGTACAGTTACTTAAATCTTGAGAGTACAAAAACGATTGTGATATAATATATATGTCTAAGTATGTTGTACAGTTACTTAAATCTTGAGAGTACAAAAACTTAACTAAAGCTGGAGGTTGACTAGACCAAGTTGTACAGTTACTTAAATCTTGAGAGTACAAAAACCTCAAATGATTTTTGAGATTTTCATACCCACATAGTGATTATAAAATCAATAACTGTTCTTGTCAATCCTTACTTTCTAAAAATTTATGTAAAAGTTTTTCATCAGATGTTTGTGAATATCTTATACGGTAACTAAAATGAAACAACTGATTTAGGATATTCAATATTACTGAATCAACAAGTGAGAGACTAGGTTGTCTCAGCATTTTTGTCAATAAATAAGGTGTCACAGTTTCTAAAGACATCCTAAAGCCTTCTCTCGTCGGAAAATCATTACTTGGATAATATTTCATTACCCTTTCATACATAAACTCAACATCGTACAAATGCTCCACCTGGTCAGATAAAATATTGACGAACCTACTACTTTCTTCATCAATTTTTAAATAGCCTTGGTCATTAGGAAACAAAATAAAGGTTAGGTATGGATACTTCTTGACCAGATAACAGATTTGCCTATAAAAAATAGTATAAGATTCTTCTGAGATAAATCCATCAATATTTTTTAGCACAATGAGATACTTCTCTGTTGTTTGTGAAAGAAGATGGTCTAACATTTCTAAAAAGAGGGATAGTTTATCAATATTAGAAACCCATTCAAAAGATAGATTCTTATTCCCAATGGCAAAAAATGGACTAAAATTTTTTGTGAGTAGTTGGTCTAGTGTTAGAGGGCGATTCTCTAAATGGTATTCCACCTGACCACAGTTTAAGTTTATATGCCGGTTCATAGCTTCTTCAATAAGCTCTACTTGTTCATTAATTTTCTCCAACTGGCCTACAATATCAACTTGATTGATAATTTTACTAAGGTAACCGTGAGCAAGTGTTCCTTTCTTGTATTTCATCTGCTCCAGTAAATCCTTAAAACTTGAAATGTCGATATAGTGATAGCTACCTCGTTTCACTATTTCTCCAGACTCATCAAGTATGGTAGGCTCCTCATAATCAAAAATACTTAAGTCCTCACTCGAGTATTTTTTTCCACCAAAATACCAGCTCAAAATCTGCAAAATATAATATTTGAGTTCATTATTTTGACCAACAATTTGTGTGATTGCACCGATATTCAATTCAATACGTTCTTTGTAAGGATGTTGTACAAAAAATTTCATATGACCACCAACTTATTATCACTGACGATTTCCTCTTGCTTAGTTTTGCCACCTATAATTAATGTCATCTCTGAAAATTGCTTTTCAGTAACCGCCAAAAGTCTCACATTTCCAGCAGGCAGATTGCTCATCTTTAGCTTCTTATAAAATTTATTTGCAAAGCTTCTATTAGGACAAGTGCGATAGTAGACCGAAAATTGTAACATTTCAAACCCATTTGAAATTAATTCTTTACGAAAATTACGATAAATTCTTTTTTCATCCTTGGATTCCATTGGTAAATCAAAAAAACATAATAATCTCAACGCTTCATACCTCATCTTATTTTCTCCACTCTAAACTTGATACCACTGGGCAGTAGAACTTACTGCTATCTTTTTCCGAAATGTATTTGATGAAGCCTTTAACATACTTATCCATAGCAACTGTCACTGAACAGGTCTCCTTACCATATTTGATTTTAGCATTGAGTAAATCTGTCAATCCCAACCTATACTCATACTTAAGGAATTCCTGATCTCGTAGATTATCATATACCCAAACATCTACAATCTGTCTAAATGGCTCCATCAAATCGTCAACCAAATTAAACTGATTGTATTCATTTTTATGGAAGATTCCTAATAGGCCATTTAAACCATAACCCGCCACTATTCTAGCCATCTGAGCCCTCATGATAGCATAGCCATAGTTTAAACCAGCATTGATGACATCAGCTTCTTGCTGAGTTACTCTGACAAATTGTTTACCAAAGAGCTCATTAAAGTAGACCTTGGCAGCATGTCCCTCTCTATTCGTTCTATCACCAGGTTCTATCTGCTCTTTATAGTCTGAAAGTAATCTAATGTTATCTAGACTTTTTTCAAACATGGCTAGGACATCCTCTTGGTTATTTATTTTATAATAAGTTACAATCTGCCATGCCTTGTCCTTTTGTTTCTGAGACCAATCCAGCTGTTCTTTCAAGCGCTTGTACGCTCTAAAGTGCCCATTTTGTGAGTGATAAATTCCTGTTGGTAAATGTTCATTATCACAAACGACCAAGGCAATATTATATTTACTTAAGGCACTTAATAGACAAGAGTAACAACTGTATCCCCACCTTCTGCAACGATTATCGAAATATCACTTAGTGGCACCGTAAACTCTTGTCCCATCTTTTGCACTAATAAGTTATCAAGCTTTAAGCGCATCTTCTCACCTTGACTAACATGTACAACTCTCCAAGTCATTTCTTCTCCTCTTTAAATAACGAAAACACCCTACCATAAAATGACAGGGTGTTGATTTCGGCATGAAGCCTTATCTTTGTAGCTTCTGCAAGATTTAAGTAACTGTGTAAGGCGTCCCTTACACTATTATTATAGTATAAGATAACTATAATTGCAACACTTTCTAACAATTAATATTAAAAATCTAGCTTAGGCTTATCACCCTCATTTTTGATGATATGCTGATTTCCTAGGACATCTGTTCTTACCTTATAAATAGAAAGATTAGCTTTTCCAAGTCCTTTTACACATCGACCACTATTAGCAACGTTACCCAACACTTTAATTAACGCCTCACCTCCTTCAAATTTTTGTTTATCATATGGTTTTAATTCTACATAATGTTTAGAAGTATCATTTCGAGAAGTGAACCTCAATAGGATTTGCTCGCCATTTTCGGAATCCTTAAGCAGTAATAAATCGTTTTTATAAAGTGTAAACTTAAATTCAGAATTTTCATCTACACCCTCTCTAACCTTAATATTTTCATATTTTTCTTTTGAAATAGAGTACTTCCCAGTACCTTTCTCGAACTGCATATCAGAATATTTCAGTCCTAAAATTTCATATTTACCAGTATTTTTATTGAAATAGACATCTGTTCTCCAAGGTTTTAATGACTGTAAGACAACTTTATTGTTACTATCCTTAGGAGTAATATCAATATGATTGCCTAGCTTACTATCATAGTATTTAAGACTCTTAATTTCAGGACCATTGCCTTTTTTACTATATTTACGAATATAGCCATGTTCTTCTTTATATTTTAGGAAAGGATTACATGGTACCTCTTTCCCTTTTTCATTCATTTCCTTATTAGGATAGTTCTCTAAAATTGGCTCGATAACTTTCTCAAAGGTTTGTGGGTCGTGACGATACATGAGGAATTTTGACTTATCCTTCTTATAAATCTTCATAAAGGCATCATAACCATCCTGAGTATAGATATCTTTGATTTTCCCTAAGACATAAGTTTCATCCGCCTTATCTTTTCCTACTTTAGCCTGTCTTGTCGCATAAATAGTGGTATCTGATAGTTTACGATTAAACTTAGAATCCACTTGATATGAGAATAAGATACTGTCTTCAAATTCTTTACTCTTCAATGTATCAACAAAGTGTTGATAAGGGGCTTTGAACACAGATTCCTTGTACTCATCATCACTAATAAGTTCACCTGTTTCAATATCAAGGAGTTGATCTTCTGAATAACTTACAAAGGTATTCTTTTGTTTTTTCCACAAATTCAACTGACTTGAGGCGGCAATAATCAATGCATCGACAGCATGGTGATGATAAGTATCACGAGTCTTCTCAATTCCCCAATGGCGTCTCAATTGAGATGTAAATTGGCCACGAACCACGGAAACTTTTGTATCAATCTTGTGAGCTCTAAAGTGTTCTTGAAGGGCATTGAGGACAACTCTTGAAGCGTATCTTGTATCTACAAGATTTCGTTCAATAAATTTCTTTCGAACATCAAACTTTGAAATATCTTCTTCTGTAAGGAGGTATTCTTTTTTCTTATTCGAAAGTGTTTTTGACTCACGTACAAAAGCTTTTAATTCACGGAAAGACCACGCATCATCCATACTATCTAAAGCCTGATAAGGTGTTCGTTGTCCTTTTTCTTGGTTAGCAGTTGCATAAACCAAAACCTTATTTGCAAGGCTATCATCGAATGTGATAGAAAGAGGTAAAATATGATCTACTTCAAACTGATTAGGATTATTTATCAAATCATGGATTGAGATTGTCTTACCAGTATAAAGGCAACGTTCTCCTTGCTGATGCCAAAGGCGGATTTTAGTCGCTAATTGCTTATGACCGTGGAAAACACTATGTGGTAATTCAGCCTTTCCATTATATTGGTTAGCAGCCTTAAGCATTGCTGCATCTTTTTCATCTTTGTTGGCTTTTTGAATCTTTTGAATAGCTTTCTTTTCATCATCTTCATTTGTTTCACGAGCCATTTCGATGACAATATTGTCAAAGTCTCCGTATTCTTTAATCGCCGCATTTACGATTTTTATAGCCTGGCGAACAGACTTAGCAACAACAGGATTATAGATTTCTTCAGTTAATAGTTTTTCATCTATATATTTTGTTTTATTTGAAGACGAAGTCGTTTTTGGTTTTCCAAGTCGTGTCAGGATAGTCATTTGCTCTTCTGACGTCTCATACAATTCTGGAATTAACTCCATCATCAGTTTGACAGAAAAATTATGCCATCCTTTTCCAAAAATGGAACTATTTGCTTTGCGGAATTGAACCAATTCGTCAACTTGCTTCTGGCTAAAGCTACCATCAGCAAATTCATGTTCTAAGGCTTCTTGAATACCTTCCCTCTCAGTGTTTAATGTTAAGACATAGGCTAATTTATCAAGCGTTTCTCTATCCATTTGCTCAATATCTAAGGTTTCAAGCGTTTTCATTTTTCGATAGGCTTCGAAAGTATGAATCTCAGCCTTACCTGATTTGTCGATACGGTATCCCTTGATATCTGCAACATCACAAGAAAGTAACTTAGCGATATATTTAAAAAGTTTCGCTGGCCCCATTGCCTTTTCATTTTTGACATAATTAATGATTTGATTCTTCTGTTCTTTGCTCAACTTTTTGGTTTCAGTAGGAACTGTTAGATTGTTCAAATCATTTAGCAAATTGAATTCTTGAGCCGTGTAGGAAGATTTTGCTGCTCTAAACTCTTCTGGATAAAATGTACATTTCCCAATTAGAATTCCAAAAATATTGTCTAAAGTTTCTCCACTCGTTCTGTAGCGACCATAATCAGTCCGTGACTTTTCATTTCCGGGTCCATGATAATATTTCCGTTTTCCAGTTAAAATTTCGAGATAACGATTAATAAATTCATCTGTAATCTGTGAATTAAATTCTTGTTGAGTTTGCAGTATCCTTAAGGCTTCTGAACGATAAGCTGATGTTGGAAAGACATTAATCAAGCGATGTTTTTTGCCATCTTTCTCAACAGTAAAATCACCACGTAATTGACCATATGTTTGGTAGCGTTCCAACTGTATCTGTCCCGGTGTCTTAGTTTCTAATTGTTTACTATTTTCCTTAACAATTTGTGCATAGTCTCCTACTGATGAATTTCCGTCATCACTAGCATCATCGAGGTAACTAATCCCACGGTGTTTCACCATATTTTTAAGAGCGATAAACAGTTCTTCATTAGACAATTCATCGGTCAAGCCCTTAACTCGTAATTGATATGGGTTAAGATTAATTGAAATCTTCGTAAAATCGGTGATTAATCCACTTTCCTCAAATAGACGATTTAAACGAACTCTACGATGTTTTTTACGTCGTGTCAATCGTCTTCCTTGACGATTCGTTCTACGTACTAGGTTATTTTCCGCTTGAGCTGCTGGGAAAATGCGTGAGTTTTTATGGATAATTTCTCCTGTCACTTTGTTAAGGATACCTACACCAACAGAACCTATACCGATATCAAGTCCTAAAACTAAGTCACTCATTTAATAATCTCCTTATGCTTTTTTTCTAATATTATAAACTAGTATCTGAAAATTCACAACTTTTTTTGTAAACGCTATAATCTATGTTTTAAAAAATCAATTTAATATCATTTTTATCTAAACAACGTTATTCACTTCATTCCGAAACCTAGAAAAAATATAAGTAATCCTCCCTCTAACGACTTTGCTCATGTAAAAAACCAAGTCAGCTTAGACTTGGTTTTGGATTTTATTTTTGAACAAATGATTTTAAACTACCAACTTGTTGGCAAGGACATCGGAATATTAAGCCTCACCTTCATCTTACCGTTGGTAACTGTGGCTTGGTCAATCTCGTATCCTATTTCAGGAAGCTTGATCTGGATCTGGTTGTTAACCATACGAACACCACTACTAGACTGGGCAATACTCTTCTTGAGATAAGGCAGAACCAGTGATTTTGGAACTGGAAGACGACCCAGGTGGGTACCTGCCAAATCTAGTAGGATGACTTCCTTGTTAGTGCTGACCGTAAAATCAAGGCTAAATGTTGATTCGATAGGGCCAAGAGATACGGGGACCTTAGCTGTTAGATAGGAATCATTCAACTCTACGGTACTGTTTTGCAGGGTCTCATCATTAGATTCAGCTATGCTTGCTTTTAGGACCTGACGAAACTGATTACTATCAAGATTAATCTCGGTTGAAAGGCCCCCTGATGATAGGGATGTCTCACCAATACCAGCCTGGGCTAAATCAACAAGAGATGTTTGTGTTGATACATTTTTTAGTTGGTCTTGACTGTCGATCTTGTCCGGAATAAGTAGAGCTACCACTGCCAAAAAGAGCACAATGACAAGGACAATGAGTCGTTTAAACCACTTCCACATAGGGATACCCCATTTCAATTTTTTCACTTTTGACGTCTATTGTACTGTAATCAAGGGAAAAACAGGAGTAAATACCCTATCACGAGGGATGATAATAGCAAAATGAACCAGACAAATGATTTCAATGATTAAGCAAAAGCCTTTTAGTCTCTTACGTCTGGTTTCTGGGGTGAGGTAGGCAATAGGACTACCTGACTTTCTCTTGTTTCCAATAATCGTCCAAAATCACTGAGTGCTCTTTTGAAAAGCAAATAAGGATACTCTTGCAACTTGTTGGGATACACGTGCGACATTTGTCAATTCTAATCCTAGCTCAGGTGTGTCGTGTTCCAAACGATACTTGTCATCCTCGGATTCAACAAAGATAAAACTCGTTGACCCTTTTTCGCTATAAGTGAGATAGAGACTATCGTAGAATACTGGAAGTTGTACCAAGGCATCCCAGATGTCACTGTCACTTGGGTTTGTAATCGTCGCTTAGTCTACCTGATCCGCTGTCGATATACGTATGACAAAGCCTTCTGCTACTTTCTTTTTAGGTGCAAGCCACTTAAAAAAACTCATCGTTTTCCTCCTTTAGATGATGATTCCTTTTTGCTTGAGATTGTCCAGACATTCCTGTAAATAGGTGGCATCATGCTCTGGATAAATAATGGCTGGTGGTTTCTCCACTTCAAGCTTGTCGTAGGCTGGGCATTGCTTGCCTCGATACTCCTTGTCTAGCCACTCAGGGCTAACACGATAGCCACGTTTCGTCATTTCTTGCATAATAAGCTCATGGTATTTAAACAGGCGATATGGAGAATAATCAAAAACATAGTTAACCGTTGCATGTTTTCGTTGCCATCCCTTGCCACGAAGGGCACAACATTCTCGGTGCTGCCCTAATAATTGCTGACGAGGTAGTTTTGCAATCAACTCTTGATGCCACAGTCTCATTTTGAACCCCCATTAATTAAGGTTGACTCCTCCAGATAGCGATTAGGATACGTGATGAGGAGCTCTTTGACGGATTCCACCAAACGGGTCTGAGGAATTTGGCCTGTCGCATAGCTATCTAATTCGGCCATGAACATTTTCTTCTCGTTAGCAGTCGCCTTTTTCTTAAAATACCCCCAAATATGTTGGAAGGTATTGACGATCTGACCAGGATTTTCAGGAAGGGCTAGGGCTTGATCAATGTAGGCTTGAACCTGATCCAAACGAACCTTATCATTCTTGAGATAGTTACGGATTTCTAAGTAAATCTTGTTTGAATGGCTGAGTACCAGGTACTTATTGGCTGCCCAAAGTCGCTCGCACTGGCGACGTGGATTAGTTGTTGTCATTAGGGACCTTCCTTCTTGCTTTTTTTATCAGTATAGCATAGTTTAAATAGAGATAACAGATTATGCCTTTGAGAATCCGACGATTAATTTTCAAATATTTTCAGAAAATAGGTTTTGCTTGCCCTCTCTGTAAGCTTTTGCCATATTTAAGGCATCAAAGAAAGGAGACAAGCCTATGACATTGTCCAAAAAACTCACACTTTCTCTTGCCTCTGTGGCAGTTCTTGGTCTATTATCAGCCTGCTCAAACCAGAAAGCTCAAACACCTGAAAGCTCTGCTAGAACCCAACAAAGTTCAAGTAAGTTTTTATCTTCACAAAGTTCTGAAGCCTCTAAACAGACTGAATGGCTAGACGGTACCTATAAAGGAACTGATTAAAATGATCGCATTACTCTTACCATCTCTGGAAATACTGGAACTTGGGAAGAGGATGAGGCAGATGGAGAGAAGGAAAGCAAGTCTGTAACTGTTAACTCTGACAATCAAAGTCTGACAATTGGTGACAACACCAAATACTATAAACTCGATGGTAATCAGTTGACTATCGAAGATGGTGACCATAATCCAAATGATACGATTGTCTTGACGAAATAAGATAAAAAACCTTAGCCAAACCACTCTATGGAATTTAGCTAAAGTTTTTTTATGTTATACTATAGATAGAAAGAAAACGGATACAAAGAGGAGGTTGACGATGACTCAAAGAAAATTATGGGTGATGCTATTTGTTATGTCGATTATTGTAACTCTTATTGGTTTGGGATTTTCTGTCTATAACTACTATGTCTTCGATAAACCTTTTATGACTACCACTACCAAAGGTTTATTAGCTGCATTTTTTCTGTGTGCGACAATGGTCGCCATCAGCCTATCCAAATCAAATAAGAAGTAAAGATAAGAAAGAGGTATAAGTTTGTAGATTTATACCTCTTTTGATACAACATTATTTAATCTTGTGTTTGTTCATCGGTAGTGTAAAATAAGTTGTGTAAACACAAAAAGGAATAAATCCGTTATAGTAGAGTTGCAAAACATTACTAGAAAGAGATTTATTCCTATGACTCAGTTTACCACAGAACTACTTAACTTCCTTGCCCAAAAGCAAGATATTGATGA
>DOTL01000010.1 GCA_003521145.1 Streptococcus sp.
GGTTCGATCCCGTTAACTCCCATAGGTCCCGTAGTGTAGCGGTTATCACGTCGCCCTGTCACGGCGAAGATCGCGGGTTCGATTCCCGTCGGGACCGTCAAGTAGAAATATTTGAGACTCGTTAGCTCAGTTGGTAGAGCAATTGACTTTTAATCAATGGGTCACTGGTTCGAGCCCAGTACGGGTCATATATGCGGGTGTGGCGGAATTGGCAGACGCACCAGATTTAGGATCTGGCGCTTAACGGCGTGGGGGTTCAAGTCCCTTCACCCGCATTAGAAAAGTTAGCCGGCTTAGCTCAGTTGGTAGAGCATCTGATTTGTAATCAGAGGGTCGCGTGTTCAAGTCATGTAGCCGGCATGAAGATGGTCCGTTGGTCAAGGGGTTAAGACACCGCCTTTTCACGGCGGTAACACGGGTTCGAATCCCGTACGGACTATATTTTGAGTAACTTAGGTTACTCTTTTTATTTTTTTATATGTTATAATAGCTTATAATACTATTTTTGAGGTGAATTTATGTCTAAAGTTTTTGTTTTTGGTCATCAAAACCCTGATTCTGATGCAATCGGGTCTTCTTATGGATATGCATATTTGAAACGTCAACTTGGAGTTGATGCTGAAGCCGTTGCTTTAGGTACTCCTAATGAGGAAACTTCTTTTGTTCTTGATTATTTTGGTGTTGAAGCACCACGAGTGGTTGAATCAGCTCAGTCAGAGGATGTTAATCAAGTAATTCTTACAGATCATAATGAGTTTCAACAATCTATTTCAGATATTAAGGGTGTCGAAGTTATTGAGGTAGTCGACCATCACCGTGTGGCTAACTTTGAAACTGCTAATCCATTAATGATGCGATTGGAGCCTGTTGGATCTGCATCTTCAATTGTTTATCGTATGTTTAAAGAAAATAATGTTGAAGTTCCTAAGGAAGTGGCTGGTTTGCTTTTGTCAGGTTTGATTTCAGATACTCTTCTTCTTAAATCTCCAACTACACATTCTTCAGATCCTGCAGTCGCTGCTGAACTTGCAGAAATTGCTGGTGTTAATATAGAAGAATATGGTCTAGCCATGCTTAAAGCTGGTACTAATCTTTCTTCTAAATCTGCTGGAGAACTTATTGATATTGATGCAAAAACTTTTGAATTGAATGGCAATCAAGTTCGTGTTGCACAAGTTAATACAGTTGATATTGCCGATGTTCTTTCTCGTCAAGAGGAAATCGAAGAAGCTATTACTAACTCAATTAAAAGCGATGGATACTCTGACTTTGTCTTAATGATTACTGATATTCTTAATTCAAATTCAGAGATTCTTGCACTTGGTTCAAACACTGATAAAGTTGAAAATGCTTTTGATTTTGTTTTAGAAAATAATCATGCTTTCCTTGAAGGAGCTGTTTCTCGTAAGAAACAAGTAGTACCACAGTTGACTGAAAGCTTTAATGAATAAAATCAGGCCGTCAGGCCTTTTTTTAGTTGTCTGATTAATGGTATAATACTTCTTATGATAATACAATTTAACCCAAACAAACTATGTAAGCAAGCTTTTTTTATGGAAATAGTAAATTATCTATATCTTAATCAGCCTGTGACCCTAAGAGCAATAAAAAGGGAGTTTCCTTTTCAAAAGAATATAGATAAATTAATTGAGGAGTTTGTAAAAGCAGGCTATATTGAACGATTTGAGAAGCGTTACCGTCTATTAATTAATCTAGTGTCGGATTCTTCTACAATTGACTTAGATCAGCATTTTTTTATTGAAGATGATTCTACTTGTTATTTAGAACTATTAAATCGTAGATTTGTTACTGAGATAAGTAATTCTACTAATGAAGTTGTCATTATTGAACAAACGAGTATCACGAGAGATGATCTTACAATTTCAAACTATTTCTATAAATTAAGAGAAAATCTACCATTATCGGAAGAGCAGTATAGATTATATGATATATTAGGGGATGTTAATCCTGAATATTTTTTAAAACATGTTACGACTTTTATTTTAAAATACGTTAGGAAGGAATATGCAATTCAAAAAAGGAGGAATATTTTTGTTGATGCCTTAGAATTATTAGGGTATCTTATTCAAGTAGAAGAAGGGCGTTATCTTTTAAATATGGATTTAGATTCTGAAGCATTAGTTTTTAAAGCAAAAAAAGACTAGTATTATTACTAGTCTTTTTTATGACAACTTTAACGATTCTTTAGTTCAAGATAACGTTTGTACCAGATGTTAACATAAGATTGTGAAAATGGCCCCTTACCATTGTTAATCCAATCTACCAATATTTTAACATGTTCCTTTATGATATAGTCAATATCAGGAGAGTAATGCATTTCTTTTTTATGTGTTTCATACTCATCTACATCTAGCAATTTTTTCTCACCATCAGCGAAGACTTTGACATCTAGGTCATAGTCAATATATTTTAGTGCTTCTTGGTCCAAAATATATGGACTAGCTAAATTGCAGTAATAGGAAATGCCGTTATCCCTAATCATGGCTATAATATTAAACCAGTATTTTTTGTGGAAATAAACAATAGCAGGTTCACGTGTTACCCATCGTCTTCCGTCTGCTTCAGTAACGAGGGTGTGGTCGTTAACGCCAATAACAGCATTCTCAGTTGTCTTTAGTACCATAGTATCGCGCCAAGTACGGTGCAAACTACCATCATGCTTATAACTTTGAATTGTGATAAAGTCGCCTTCTTTTGGTAATTTCATGGCGTCCTCTTTCTACAATAAGGGTTATCCCCATTATTGTATCATAATTTTGTGAAAAGAGGGGGAATTCCTATAAATATTCTCTTAGAGCGGATGCTATGGCATCAAAGTCATAACCTTTTCGAGCTAAAGATTGAGTCAAGCGTTGCTTAAGTTCATAACCGTCGTATTTTTTACTAAATTTTTGATATTGCTTATCAATTTCTTTATAAAGGAGAGCTTGTTCATTTTCTTCATCTGCTTCAAGTTCTAGATGATCGATTGCTAGTTTACTTTCTTGAAATGAAAAACCTTTATTGATAAGGTTTTGAGTTAATTTATCTTTTAGGGCTTTAGATGGTAGTTTTCCCTGATATTTTCGTAACAGTTTTGAAGCTACTCTAATGGCTATTTCTGAGAAATCAAATTGACTTAAAACATCGTCAATGATCTGTTTGTTACAACCTTTTTGAAGCCATTTTTGCTTCAGCACATAGGCCCCTTTATCTCCTGAATTCAGATTTTGTTGAGCTAGACTTTCAAGGAGTTTGTAATCATCAATCCAGTGATCTTTTTTTAGATTATCAATAATTTTTAGAATTATATGAGGTCTTATTTCATGTTTAAAAAGGTAATCTTTTACCTCTTTCTCAGTACGTTGTTTAAAGGAAATAAAATAGAGAGCTAAGTTTTTACCATGAGAGAACTGAGCAAAGGATTTAATATTCTTTAGTTGATCTTTGTCCAGTATCATTTCTTTTGTCAACATGTATTTAACGATGGTATCTTCTGTAACGTAGAGACTCTCTTTTTTGTCTATCTCAAGGAGATAAAGTCTCTTTTTCTTCTCTATTTTTGTGATTTTCATAGTTATTATTATATCAAAATGTTAGAATGGTAGTATGAATTTACAAGTGAAACAGCGTATCCCGCTTAAGATAAAACGCATGGGAATCAATGGCGAAGGCATTGGTTTTTATAAGAAAACTCTAGTTTTTGTGCCAGGGGCTTTGAAGGGTGAGGAGGTGTTCTGTCAGGTTGTTTCTGTCAAGAGAAACTTTGTTCAGGCGAAATTATTAAAGATTAATAAACCTTCTAAGTTTCGTGTCGAACCTGCATGTAGTATTTATGAAGACTGTGGCGGTTGCCAGTTAATGCATCTTCGTTATGATAAGCAATTAGAGTTTAAAACTGACTTATTAGGACAAGCCTTGAAGAAGTTTAAACCGGCTAATTTTGAGTCATATGACATTCGTCCAACAATTGGTATGGAGCAACCACAACATTACCGAGCTAAACTACAATTTCAAACCCGTTCTTTTGGTGGCTCAGTTAAAGCTGGCTTATTTGCGGAAGGAAGTCATCGCGTCATTAATATTGATGATTGTCTAGTTCAGGATGATCTAACTCAAGCCATTATGAATAAGGTGACAAATTTGTTAGATAAATACAAGTTCCCAATTTATAATGAGCGTAAAATTGCTGGAATTCGTACTGTTATGATACGACGTGCTTTGGGTTCAAATCAGGTCCAGTTGATTTTTGTAACCTCTAAATCAGTTTCTTTCACTAAATTGGTTAAGGAATTGACGGAAATTTTTCCAGAGATTGTAACTATTGCTGCCAATTATAATTATTCGAAATCCAGTGAGATTTATGGTCAAGAGACGGAAATTCTTTGGGGGCAAGACACTATTCAAGAAGAGGTACTGGACTATACCTTTGCTCTCTCTCCTCGTGCATTTTACCAGTTGAATCCTCAACAAACAGAGGTACTCTATGGTCAGGCCGTTGAAGCTTTGGATGTAGGTAAGGCTGAACACCTTATTGATGCTTATTGTGGGGTTGGTACTATTGGACTTGCTTTTGCAAATAAGGTAAGGAGTATTCGAGGTATGGATATTATTCCTGAGGCTATTGAGGATGCTAGAAAGAATGCTAAATCACTTGGGTTGGAAAATGCTCACTATGAGGTGGGTAAGGCTGAGGATATCCTTCCTCGTTGGTACAAGGAAGGCTATCGAGCAGATACTCTTATTGTGGATCCACCTAGAACTGGTTTAGATGATAAGCTACTTAAAACGATACTGGACTACACTCCTGAAAAAATGGTTTATGTTTCATGCAATGTATCTACTTTGGCTAGAGACCTAGTTTCTTTGGCTAAAGTTTATGATGTTAATTATATCCAGTCAGTAGACATGTTTCCTCATACAGCTCGAACAGAAGCAGTTGTGAAGCTAACTAAGAAAATGTGATAAAACCTAACATAAAAAACAATAAATTTTCAAAATTGTTGGAAAATTTCTTTATTTTTCTGAAAAATAGGAGTATAATGGACTTATCGTTTTTTAAAGGAGGATCGTATGAAAAAGAGCTTCATTCATCAACAAGAGGAAATTTCTTTTGTGAAGAATACTTTTACACAGTATTTGATTGATAAACTTGACGTCGTTGAAGTGCAAGGGCCTATTTTGAGTAAGGTCGGAGATGGTATGCAGGATAATTTGAGCGGTATTGAGAATCCTGTGACTGTTAATGTGCTTCAGATTCCTGACGCAACATACGAAGTTGTTCACTCATTAGCAAAATGGAAACGCCATACTTTGGCTCGTTTTTGTTTCAATGAAGGTGAAGGGCTCGTGGTTAATATGAAGGCTCTTCGTCCAGATGAAGATTCATTGGATGCAACGCACTCTGTTTACGTTGACCAATGGGATTGGGAAAAAGTCATTCCTGATGGACACCGTAATATTGCTTACTTGAAAGAAACTGTTGAAACTATTTATAAGGTCATTCGTTTGACTGAGCTAGCAGTTGAAGCACGTTACGATATTGAAGCTATTTTACCTAAGAAGATTACCTTCATCCATTCAGAAGAGCTTGTTGAGAAGTACCCTGATTTAACACCGAAAGAGCGTGAAGATGCTATTACCAAGGAATATGGTGCTGTATTCTTGATTGGTATTGGTGGTGTTCTTCCTGATGGAAAACCACATGATGGTCGTGCACCTGACTATGATGACTGGACAACTGAGTCTGAGAATGGCTACCATGGTTTGAATGGAGATATCTTGGTTTGGAATGAACAATTAGGACATGCCTTTGAATTGTCATCAATGGGTATTCGTGTTGACGAAGATGCCCTTAAACGTCAGGTTGAAATTACTGGCGACCAGGATCGTTTGAAATTGGATTGGCACCAAGCCTTGTTACATGGCCTTTTCCCACTAACAATTGGTGGAGGTATTGGTCAGTCACGTATGGCTATGTTCTTGCTTCGTAAGAAACATATTGGTGAGGTTCAAACTTCAGTTTGGCCAGGTGCCGTTCGTGAAACTTACGAAAATATCTTGTAAAAAAAGCACTAACGAAAGTTAGTGTTTTTTGGTTAGCAATTGCTGTATATAATTGATCAATGAATTTGCTATTTGGTAGACTTAGTATTTCTCATAAAGAAAAAACCTATCCCTTGAAGGAGATAGGCTTTTAGATTAGCCGTCACTACGAAAAAAAGCATCGTAAAGAGCTCTGACAGCTGCTTTTTCTTGCTCAGTTTCAATTACAAACATAACAGAAACTTCACTGGAACCTTGAGAAATCATTTCTAGGTTAATATGTTTTTCAGAGAGTGCTTTAGCCGCTGTCGCTGTAACACCGATGTGGTCTTTCATATTTTCACCAACAATCATGAGGATTGAAAGGCCATGTTCAATTTCAACTTCATCAACACCGAGTTCGCGAGTCAAGTATGAAAGGATTTCTTGTTCTTTGATTGGGGTAAGTTCACGTTCTCGAATAATAATTGAAAGATCATCAATTCCAGAAGGCATGTGTTCCCAACGGATGTTTAAATCTTCCAAGATTTGGAGGACCTTACGTCCGAAGCCAACTTCACGGTTCATAAGGTATTTGGTCATATTGATGCTGACGAATTTATCATCACTCGCGATACCAACGACAGGAACAGTTGCTCCCTTGTGTTCAAGAATAATGCGTGTACCTGGGTGGTCTGGGTTATTTGTATTTTTAATCACGAGTGGAATTTTACCACGGTAGGCAGGGAGAAGAGCCTCATCATGAAGAACTGAGAATCCAGCATAAGCCAATTCACGCATTTCCTTGTAAGTCAACTCTGGAATTGAATGCGGTTCATGAACGACACCAGGATGGGCTGCGAAAATACCATCTACATCTGTGAAGTTTTCATATAAGTCTGCCTTAACTCCAGCTGCAACGATAGAACCTGTGATATCAGAGCCGCCACGTGAGAAAGTAACAATTTGATTATCAGGGGTAACACCAAAGAAACCAGGGATAACAAGAACCTCATCTGATTCACGAAGTTCTTCCAACTTGTCATAAGCTCCTGGAAGGATACGAGCATTTCCAGGTTCGCTTGAGACAAAAATACCAGCTTGGCGAGGGTGAACGTAACGTGCTTCAATGCCGTTATTACGGAAATATTCTGCGATTAATTTTGCGTTATTATCTTCCCCTGCAGCTAGGAAAGTATCATAAAGGAAATCATTATTTTCAATAGGAAGAGTGGCAAGATCGTTGATAGATTTGGCAATCTTCGCCATTTCCGTTGATTTGAAGCCTAGCTCATCGACCATAGCTTGGTAGCGGTTAATAATCCATTCTTGGTCAGCTTTGACATCAGCACCTTTTGTGTAGTGTTTATAGTATTTAATCAAGGCGTCTGTAACTTTGGTATCTTCATCGTTACGTTTACCAGGGGCTGATACTACGACAAAGCGACGTTCAGGGTCAGATTTTACAATGTTTAAGACTTTTTCTAATTGTGTGGCTGAAGCAAGTGAGCTTCCACCGAATTTGATGACTTTCATAGTTACTCCAAAAATTTTAAATTACTCTACAATTATAACAAAATTCTGACAATTTGTCACGTCGTTTTTAAAAGCAAGTAAGATTTAGTCTGATTATGGTACAATAAGGAAAGAAAAGGAGGATATCCCGTGGTAGAGGCAATTATTTTTGATATGGATGGTGTCCTTTTTGACACTGAAAAATATTATTATGATCGACGTGCAAATTTCTTAGCTCAAAAGGGAATTTCAATAGACCATTTACCCCCGTCTTTCTTTATAGGTGGAAATACCAAGCAAGTTTGGAAAAAATATTCTCAGAGATGACTATGATAACTGGGATGTGCCAACTTTACAAGAAGAGTATAATGCCTATAAACAAGACAACCCCTTACCCTATAAAGAATTAATCTTTCCTGATGTTTTCAAGGCCTTGAATGAAGTGAATTCTCGAGGGTTGAAAATAGGTTTAGCTTCTAGCTCAGTAAAGGCAGATATCCTTAGAGCTTTGGAGGAAAGTCATTTGAATGGTTTCTTTGATGTGGTTCTCTCAGGAGAAGAATTTAAGGAGAGTAAACCCAATCCAGAGATTTATCTGACAGCATTACAGCATTTGAATGTGGAAGCAAATCAGGCGCTGATTATCGAAGATAGCGAAAAGGGGATTGCTGCTGGAGTCGCTGCAGGTGTTGAGGTTTGGGCCATTAAAGATAATCGTTTTGGCATGGATCAAGGTGCAGCCAAAGGCTTGTTGGATAACCTCATAGATGTTTTAGATTTATTAAAATAAAAGAGACACTGAGTTGTAGAACTCGGTGTTTTGATGTATCAAATTAAAAAAACTCTAAGTTTTTGTTGACCTTTAGATGGACTATGGTATACTAGAAATTAACGATGAATGATTTGATAATCAAATTATCTATTCATCAAATAAAATTGTGATAAAAATATAAAGAACATACGGTTTTCATATAGAAAGTAGTTATCGGAGGAATGCAAAAAATGGCTTACGAAACAATTCTTTATGGTGTTGAAGATGGAGTAGCAACTTTAACGCTTAATCGTCCAGAAGTGCAAAATGGATTTAATATTCCAGTTTGTGATGAGATTATGGCTGCAATTGAGGAAGCTAAACAAGATGCGTCAGTAAAATTCTTGGTAATCAATGCTAATGGAAAAGTCTTTTCTGTTGGTGGTGACCTTGATCAAATGCAAAAAGCGGTTGCTGTAGATGATGTACAGTCTTTGGTTCGTATTGCTGAGCAGGTGAATGAAATTTCTTTTGCTCTTAAAAAATTGCCTAAGCCAGTCATCATGGTAGTTGATGGACCATGTGCAGGTGCTGCAGCAAACTTAGCTGTTGCAGCAGACTTTACGATCACATCTGATAAAGCTAAATTCATCCAAGCTTTTGTAGGTGTTGGTTTGGCACCTGACGCTGGAGGTCTCTACCTTTTGACACGTTCAATCGGTATTAACCGTGCAACTCAAATTACCATGACAGGAGAGCCAGTATCAGCTGAAAAAGCCTTGGACTGGGGAATTGCCTACAAAGTTGTTGAGTCAGAAAAACTTGAAAAAACTGTGGGTCAATTGATTAAAAAATTGAACCGCTCTTCAGTGAATTCCTTTAAAGCTATTAAAGAAATGGTTTGGGAATCTGAATTTGCAGGATGGGAAAATTACGCTAAGTTGGAACTTGACTTGCAAAAATCTCTTGCCTTCACAGAAGACTTCAAAGAAGGGGTACGTGCTTATAGTGAGCGCCGTCGACCTAAATTCCAAGGGAAATAACCACATTTTCTAAAAGGAAAACTAAAGTTTTCTAATTGGACTTGCGAAATTAGTTTGAGTATGATATAATTTGAAAGTCAAAGTTTTATTGAAAGGAGTCTGGTGTGAATTACGACAAAATTGATGCCTATCTTGTTGATATTTTTAATAACGTAGTTATTATCGAAGAAGCGAGTTTGAAGAATTCAAAGTTTAACGATATTTCCCTCAAGGAAATGCATACCATTGATGTGATCGGTACACATCCAGATACGACACCAAGTGCAGTAGCTAAAGAACTCATGCTAACTCTTGGTACAGTAACAACTTCTCTTAATAAACTTGAAAAGAAAGGTTATATTGTCCGTACGCGTTCATCAGTTGACCGTCGTGTGGTCCATCTTTCGCTTTCTAAAAAGGGTCGTTTGGTATATCGTCTTCACCGTCGTTTTCATAAATCAATAGTGATGAGGATTACAGAAGGCTTTAACGACGAGGAATTGAAGGTTATGAGCAAGGGATTGGAAAATCTCCACGCCTTTCTTGAGGAGTTGAAATAATGGCATTTGCAAAAATTAGTCAGGTTGCCCATTATGCACCTGCTCAGGTCGTGACTAATGATGACCTATCAAAAATCATGGATACTAGCGATGAGTGGATTCGCTCACGCACAGGTATTCAGGAACGTCGCATCTCATTGAATGAGAACACGAGTGATTTAGCTACCAATGTTGCTCATCAGCTATTAGAAAAATCAGGATTAGCTCCTGAGGAGCTAGACTTTGTTTTAGTTGCAACGATTTCTCCTGATAGTTTTATGCCGTCAGTAGCGGCTCGAGTTCAAGGAGCAATCGGTGCAGTCAATGCTTTTGCTTTTGATATTACTGCGGCATGTAGTGGTTTTGTCTTTGCCCTAGCAACAGCAGAAAAATTGATTAAGTCAGGTGTCTACAAAAAAGGTCTAGTTATTGGTGCTGAAGTCCTTTCTAAAACTTTAGACTGGTCTGACCGTACAACAGCTGTTCTCTTTGGCGATGGTGCTGGCGGAGTCCTTTTGGAAGAAACTGATGAAGAACATTTCTTCGGAGAATCTTTAAATACCGATGGTAGCAAGGGTGGACTTGAGTCAGGAGCCTATGCAGTTATCTCGCCTTATTCAGATGAGTCTGATCAGCCTAATCCCTATATGCAAATGGATGGGAAAGCAATCTTTGATTTTGCCGTTAAGACGGTTTCAAAGAGCATTAAGGCCTTGGTTGAAGAAAAAGGTGAGCCTGATTACTTCCTGCTTCATCAAGCTAACATTCGTATTTTGGATATTATGGCTAAGAAAATCGATGTCAGTCGTGATAAATTCTTGGCAAACATGATGTCTTATGGTAATACCAGTGCGGCAAGTATCCCAATTTTACTTTCTGAAAACGTGGCGAATGGGACCTTAAAATTAGATAGCGGTCAAACAATTCTCTTATCAGGTTTTGGTGGGGGTTTGACATGGGGCAGTCTTATTGTTAAAATCTAGTTATATAAATTATGCACCAGCATAGGTTATAAGAAATATATTTATCTTAAAGGAGAAATTAAAATGGCAGTATTTGAAAAAGTACAAGAAATCATCGTTGAAGAACTTGGGAAAGATGCAGAAGAAGTAAAAGTAGAAACTACTTTTGACGAACTTGACGCTGACTCACTTGATGTGTTCCAAGTTATCTCAGAAATCGAAGATGAATTCGATATCCAAATCGAAACTGAAGAAGGTCTTAACACTGTTGGTGACCTTGTTGCTTACGTAGAAGAAAAAACTAAATAAGCAGGGCATAGAGAATATTCTTATTTGGGATATTCTCCTTTGTTTATACAATTACTTTGATTAGTAAACTATTTATTTGATTAGAAAATCTAAAAAAGGTGCAAAATGAAATCTCGTATTACAGAACTGTTAGGAGTTAAATATCCAATCTTCCAAGGTGGTATGGCCTGGGTTGCTGATGGCGATTTGGCAGGAGCTGTTTCAAATGCTGGTGGACTCGGAATTATTGGTGGTGGTAATGCCCCTAAAGAAGTGGTAAAAGCTAATATTGATAGAGTAAAACAAATCACTGATAAGCCATTTGGTGTTAATATCATGCTTTTGTCACCATTTGCAGATGACATCGTCGACCTCGTTATCGAAGAGGGCGTTAAGGTTGTTACAACAGGAGCCGGAAACCCAGGTAAATATATGGAACGTTTCCACGAAGCTGGAATTATAGTAATCCCAGTTATTCCATCGGTAGCACTTGCTAAACGTATGGAAAAACTTGGAGCGGATGCTGTTGTCGCAGAAGGTATGGAAGCTGGTGGTCACATCGGTAAATTGACAAGTATGGCACTTATTCGCCAAGTTGCTGATGCGGTATCTATCCCAGTTATTGGAGCTGGTGGTGTTGCTGACGGACGTGGTATGGCTGCTGTTCTTATGCTTGGAGCAGAAGCTGTTCAGGTTGGTACGCGTTTCGCTGTTGCTAAAGAATCTAATGCACACCAAAACTTCAAAGATAAGATTTTGAAGGCTAAAGATATTGATACTGTTATTTCAGCCTCAGTTGTTGGACACCCAGTTCGTGCGATTAAGAATAAATTGGCTACTGAATATAACCAAGCTGAAAAAGATTTCTTGGCTGGTAAGAAGACTCAAGAGGAAATTGAAGAGCTTGGTGCAGGTGCCCTTCGTAACGCGGTTGTTGATGGAGATGTGGAATATGGTTCAGTTATGGCTGGACAAATTGCAGGTCTTGTTCGTAAAGAAGAAACGTGTGCAGAAATTTTGGAAGATCTATACACAGGTGCTGCCAAGGTGATTAAAGAAGAAGCTGCTCGTTGGGCAGATGTAAACGTCTAAAAACGTCGAAAGGATTAGGATAGTGACAAAACGTGCGTTCTTATTTGCTGGTCAAGGGGCTCAGAAATTGGGCATGGCGAGCGATTTGTATGCGACTTATCCCCTTGTCAAAGAGACATTTGATACGGCTAGTCGTATTTTAGGTTATGATTTGCGTGAATTGATTGATTCTAACGAGGAAAAACTTAATCAGACACGCTATACTCAACCAGCTATTTTGACAACGTCAGTAGCCATTTATCGCCTTTTGGCAGAAAATGGTATCACTCCTGATATTGTTGCCGGTCTCTCTTTGGGTGAATATTCTGGCCTAGTTGCGGCTGGAACACTCTCATTTGAGGATGCGGTAGCCTTGGTTGCTAAACGTGGAGAATTCATGGAAACATCTGCTCCTGCAGGAATTGGGAAAATGGTTGCTGTCATGAATACAGATCCAAGTTTGATTGAAGAAATCTGTCAAAAAGCATCTGAAAAGGGTATAGTAACGCCTGCTAACTATAATACTCCAGCACAAATTGTTATTGGTGGTGAAGTTGAGGCTGTTGATTATGCTGTGGAATTGCTTAAAGAAGCTGGTGCTAAACGTCTGATTCCTCTTAATGTTTCAGGGCCGTTCCATACAGCTTTACTTGAATCAGCTAGTCAAAAATTGGCAGCAGAACTTGAGAAAGTGTCATTCAAGGACTTTACGCTTCCTTTAGTAGGTAATACTGAGGCTCAAATCATGAAGTCAGAAGATGTCAAAGCACTTTTGGCTCGTCAGGTGATGGAACCTGTACGTTTTTATGATTCGATTGCCACTATCCAAGAATTTTGTGTAGATGAAGTAATTGAGATTGGTCCAGGAAAAGTCTTGTCAGGCTTCTTGAAGAAAATTGATAAAACCCTACCAACTCATAATGTTGAAGATCAAGCTAGTCTTGATGCCCTTCTTAATGCTTAAAACGAGGTAAACATGGAACTTAAAAATAAAAATGTTTTTGTAACAGGTTCAACACGTGGAATTGGATTAGCTGTGGCACACAAATTTGCTAGTCTTGGTGCCAATGTGGTTCTAAATGGACGTTCTGAAATCTCTGAGGATTTGCTTGCACAGTTTGTAGATTATGGTGTAACTGTTGTAGATATCTCAGGTGATATTTCTAACGGTGAAGATGCTAAACGTATGGTAGCTGAAGCTATTGAAAAGCTTGGTAGTGTTGATGTGCTAGTTAATAATGCTGGTATCACTAATGATAAGTTGATGTTGAAGATGAGTGAAGAAGATTTTGAACGTGTCTTGAAAATCAACTTGACTGGTGCTTTCAATATGACACAGGCTGTCTTAAAACCAATGTCTAAGGCTCGTCAAGGTGCCATTATCAATATGTCATCTGTTGTAGGCCTCATGGGGAATATTGGTCAAGCTAACTATGCGGCTTCAAAAGCTGGTTTGATTGGTTTTACAAAATCAGTTGCGCGTGAAGTTGCGGCTCGCGGTGTCCGTGTCAATGCTATTGCTCCTGGTTTCATTGAATCAGATATGACTGATGCTATTCCAGAGAAAATGAAAGATGTTATGATTGCTCAAGTACCAATGAAACGTATTGGTCAAGCAGAAGAAGTGGCTGAAGTTACAGCATTCTTGGCTAGTCAAGAATATCTCACAGGTCAAACCATCGCTATTGATGGTGGTATGACCATGCAATAATTGAATGTCAATATCAAAAAGTCATTTACTAGAATATCCACCCGACAAAAGGAGAATATATATGTCTACAAATCGTGTTGTTGTTACAGGTTACGGCGTAACCTCACCAATCGGTAATACACCAGAAGAATTTTGGAACAGTCTTCATGACGGTAAAATTGGTATCAAACCAATTACGAAGTTCGATGCTTCTGAAATTCCAGTCTTTAACGCTGGTGAAATCCAAGATTTCCCGTTCGATAAGTACTTTGTGAAAAAAGATACTAACCGTATGGACACTTACTCACTTTATGCGATTTATGCTGCCATGGATGCTCTTGAAAATTCAGGACTTAACATGGAAGAAGAAGATCGTGATCGTGTTGGTGTCATCGTGTCATCTGGTATCGGTGGTCTTCAAGAACTTGAAGATCAAATCATTCGTATGCACGAACGTGGGATGAAACGTATCAAACCAATGTTTATCCCTAAAGCACTTTCAAACATGGGTGCTGGTAACATTGCTCTTAAAATTGGTGCTCAAGGGGTATGTAAATCAGTGACGACTGCTTGTGCCTCTGCCAATGATGCAATCGGTGAAGCCTTCCGTGAAATTAAATTCGGTTTGCATGATGTTGTCTTGGCTGGTGGTGCTGAAGCTTCAATCACTAAGATTGGTATTGGTGGTTTCAATGCTCTTACAGCACTTTCAACAACAGAGGATCCAGAACGTTCATCAATTCCATTTGATAAAGACCGTAATGGTTTTGTTATGGGTGAAGGTGCAGGGGTTCTCGTTATCGAAAGCTTGGAACATGCCCAAAAACGTGGTGCTAACATCTTGGCTGAGATTGTTGGTTACGGATCAAACTGTGATGCCTACCACATGACAACACCAACTCCAGACGGTTCAGGTGCTGCTAAAGCAATTAAATTGGCTATCAATGAAGCTGGTATCAAACCTGAAGATGTTGATTATGTCAATGCTCACGGGACATCAACACCTGCTAATGAAAAGGGTGAAAGTGGTGCCATTGTTTCTGTACTTGGTAAAGATGTTCCAGTTTCATCTACTAAATCATTTACAGGCCACTTGCTAGGTGCTGCTGGTGCAGTTGAGGCTATTGCAACAATCGAAGCTATTCGTCATAGCTATGTACCGAAAACTGCTGGTACAAAAGAATTGTCTGACTACATCAAAGCTAATGTTGTTTATGGTGAAGGTCAAGAAGCTGATATTGAGTATGCAATTTCAAATACCTTCGGTTTTGGTGGACACAATGCTGTTATTGCCTTTAAACGTTGGGAGGCTTAATTCATGAATATTTCTGAAATCAAAGATTTATTGGCTCAATTTGATGCATCAACTTTACGTGAATTTTCATACAAAAATAATAGTGAAGAATTGAACTTGAGCAAAAATCAAACAAGTTCAGTAACAGCTGCCCCAGTAGCTCCTACAGTTGAAGTAGTTGCGCCAGCTCCTCAAGCACCAGTTGCTCCAGTAGCAGCACCTGCCGCTGTTGAAACTCCAGCAACACCAGTTGAAGAAGCTTCTGCTCCTGCTCAAGCTGCTGAAGGTGAAGTGGTTGAAAGTCCACTTGTTGGTGTGGCTTATTTGTCTCCATCACCTGAAAAACCAGCCTTTGTTTCTGTTGGTGATACTGTTAAGAAAGGTCAAACGCTTCTTATTGTTGAAGCAATGAAGGTGATGAATGAAGTGCCAGCACCTAAAGATGGTGTTATTACTGAAATCTTGGTAGCGAATGAAGAAGTTGTTGACTACGGAAAAGGATTGGTACGCATCAAATGACAATTGATATTAATGCTATTCGTGAAGCTTTACCACACCGTTATCCAATGCTTTTGGTTGACCGTGTGCTAGAAGTTTCAGAAGACGAAATCAAAGCTATTAAAAATGTAACGATCAATGAACCTTTCTTTAATGGACATTTTCCTCAATACCCAGTTATGCCTGGCGTTCTTATCATGGAAGCTCTGGCGCAAACAGCTGGTGTTCTTGAATTGTCTAAACCTGAAAACAAGGGCAAATTAGTCTTTTATGCAGGTATGGATAAGGTTAAATTTAAAAAACAAGTGGTTCCTGGTGACCAACTTGTTATGACAGCTAAGTTTGTTAAACGTCGTGGAACAATTGCTGTTGTTGAAGCTAAGGCTGAAGTCGATGGTAAACTTGCTGCATCAGGTACTTTGACTTTTGCTATTGGAAGCTAATGTTTTGTGAAAATCCTTCTGGCGACAGTCGGAAAGGATTTTTCTTTAGATATTGGTCTATCACATAGAAAGGAAATCAACACAGACTATCAAAAATGTCTGATGTTATCTTGTTTTATGTTTAAAAAATTATTGATTGCCAATCGTGGTGAAATTGCAGTGCGTATTATCCGTGCAGCGCGTGAATTGGGTATCCAAACGGTTGCTATTTATTCTGAAGCGGATAAGGATTCTCTCCATACTATGCTCGCTGATGAAGCTATTTGTATCGGGCCCGCAAAATCAACGGATTCTTATTTGAATATGAATCGTGTCCTATCAGCTGCTATTGTGACTGAGGCTCAAGCTATTCATCCAGGGTTTGGTTTCTTGAGTGAAAACTCTAAATTTGCCACTCTCTGTGAAGAAATGAACATCAAGTTTATTGGTCCTTCAGGCGAAGTCATGGACAAGATGGGTGATAAAATCAATGCCCGTGCTGAAATGATTAAGGCTAATGTCCCTGTAATTCCTGGTTCAGATGGTGAAGTCTTTACAGCTGAGGAGGCTTTAGAGGTTGCCAACCGTCTTGGTTACCCAGTAATGCTTAAGGCTTCTGCTGGTGGTGGTGGTAAGGGGATTCGTAAGGTTAACACTGAAGAAGAGTTAGCTCCTGCCTTCGAATCTGCGTCACAAGAAGCTAAAGCAGCCTTTGGTAATGGGGCGATGTATATTGAAAAAGTTATTTACCCAGCTCGTCATATCGAGGTTCAAATTTTGGGAGATAGCTATGGTAATATTGTTCACCTAGGTGAGCGTGATTGCTCTCTTCAACGTAATAACCAAAAGGTTTTGGAAGAATCACCGTCAGTTGCTATTGGTAAGACACTTCGTCACGAAATTGGTTCAGCGGCTGTCCGTGCCGCTAAGGCTGTTAATTATGAAAATGCGGGTACTATCGAGTTCCTTCTTGATGAGAAAACAGGTCAGTTCTACTTTATGGAAATGAACACCCGTGTTCAAGTTGAGCATCCAGTTACAGAATTTGTAAGTGGTGTGGACATTGTTAAAGAACAAATCCGTATTGCCGCAGGTGAAAAACTCTCTGTGACCCAAGATGATATTGAAATCAAGGGACATGCTATTGAGTGTCGTATCAATGCAGAAAATCCTAAGTTCAACTTTGCACCCAGTCCAGGGAAAATCAGTAATCTCTACCTACCTAGTGGTGGCGTTGGCCTCCGTGTAGACAGTGCAGTCTATCCTGGCTATACTATTCCACCTTACTATGATTCAATGATTGCCAAAATCATTGTTCATGGAGAAAATCGATTTGAGGCACTCATGAAGATGCAACGTGCCCTTTACGAGATCGAAATCGATGGTGTTGTGACTAATGCTGACTTCCAGTTGGATTTGATTTCAGATCGTAGCGTTATCGCTGGGGATTATGATACTTCCTTCTTGATGGAGACCTTCCTACCAGATTATCAGAATCGTGAGGAATAAAGTTTATGGGGTTATTTGATCGAAAAGAAAAGTATATCCGTATCAATCCTAACCGTTCTGTACGTAATGGGGTTGATCAACAAGTGCCAGAAGTTCCAGATGAACTTTTTGCCAAATGTCCTGGCTGTAAACAAGCTATTTATCAAAAGGACTTGGGACAAGCTAAAATTTGTCCAAATTGTTCTTATACCTTCCGTATCACGGCTAAAGAACGTCTTGATTTGACGGTTGATGAGGGCTCTTTCCAGGAACTTTTTACAGGCATTAAAACTGAAAATCCATTGAATTTCCCAGGTTATATGGAGAAACTAGCAGCGACCAAGGAAAAAACTGGTCTTGATGAAGCTGTTGTGACTGGTGTTGCAACTATCAAGGGGCAAAAAACAGCCTTGGCCATTATGGATTCTAACTTTATCATGGCTTCAATGGGAACTGTTGTTGGTGAAAAAATTACCAAACTCTTTGAACATGCGATTGAAGAAAAACTTCCAGTTGTTATTTTTACAGCATCTGGTGGGGCTCGTATGCAAGAAGGAATCATGAGTTTGATGCAAATGGCCAAGATTTCAGCTGCTGTAAAACGTCATTCGAATGCTGGCTTGTTGTATTTGACTGTATTGACAGATCCAACAACTGGTGGGGTTACAGCAAGTTTCGCCATGGAAGGTGATATCATCTTAGCTGAGCCACAAGCCTTGATTGGTTTCGCAGGTCGTCGTGTCATTGAAAACACAGTTCGTGAAACTTTGCCAGATGATTTCCAAAAGGCTGAGTTCCTTCAAGAACATGGTTTTGTTGATGCCATTGTTAAACGTACAGAGTTGGCTGATACCATTGCCACACTCTTATCATTCCATGGAGGTGTTCAATGAGCGACGTAGCACGTATTTTAAAAGAAGCGCGTGACCAAGGCCGTTTAACTGCTTTGGACTTTGCCCAAGGAATCTTCGATGACTTTATCGAATTACATGGAGATCGAAACTTCCGTGACGATGGTGCCATTATTGGTGGTATTGGTCGTTTAAATGGCCAAGCGGTTACTGTAGTGGGTATCCAAAAAGGTAGAAACCTACAAGATAACCTCAACCGTAACTTTGGCCAACCTCATCCAGAGGGCTATCGTAAGGCTCTTCGTCTCATGAAACAGGCTGAAAAGTTTGGTCGTCCAGTCGTTACCTTTATCAATACTGCAGGTGCTTATCCTGGTGTTGGGGCAGAGGAACGCGGACAAGGTGAGGCAATTGCGCGTAACCTTATGGAAATGAGCGATCTTAAGGTGCCAATTATTGCCATTATCATTGGTGAAGGTGGTTCGGGAGGAGCTCTTGCCTTGGCAGTAGCCGATAAGGTTTGGATGCTTGAAAATACCATCTATTCTATCTTGAGTCCTGAAGGATTTGCAACTATCCTCTGGAAAGACGGCTCACGTTCAGAAGAGGCGGCAGAGTTGATGAAGATTACATCAGGCGAGTTGCTTAATATGAGAATCGTTGATAAGGTTATCCCAGAACGTGGTTACTTTACAAGTGAAATTATTGAAGCAATTAAGACAGCAATTGTAGACGAGTTGGCAGAATTAAGCCAATTATCAACAGAAGACTTACTTGAAGCGCGTTATCAACGTTTTAGAAAATATTAAAAAACATTAAAAAACATTGGGATATACCCCAATGTTTTTTATACGGTATGGCGTTCGAAGGCTTGGTCTGAGATACCTTGTTCAAGGATAAGTTTAGCCCATTCCTTAGCTGAATGAAGACTGTGATCCTTGTAGTTACCACAAGATTCAATGGTAGTCCCTGGAACATCTTCCCATGTAATCTCGTTAGCAATAGCTTCAAGACTAGATTTGATAACTTTGGCAATTTCTGTAGGATCTTGTTTACCCCACATAATCATATGGAAACCTGTACGGCAACCAAATGGTGAGCAATCAATAAGGCCATCGATACGTTGACGGATCAGTTTAGCGAGTAGGTGTTCGATAGTATGAAGACCACCTGTATCAATACTATTTTCATTAGGTTGAATCAAACGGATATCAAAGTTTGTGATGATATCTCCTTTAGGTCCAACTTCCTCTGAAATAAGACGGACATAAGGTGCTTTTACAATAGTGTGATCAAGTTCAAAACTTTCAACAGTAACGTCTTTTGGCATGGTAATACCTCCCTATTCTATAGAGTTATGATACCACAAAATCAGTTTAAAGTTCTAGTATTTATTTGAGGAATATAAATTAAAATATCCATATCCAGAAATAGGGGATATTTTAATATCTGCTTCTGGAAGCATAGGTAGAACTGTTGTATATCAAGGGGAAGATGAATATTTTCAAGATAGCAATATAGTTTGGTTAAAGCATGATAATCGCTTGGATAATAAGTTTTTAAAGCAGTTTTATTCGATTGTTAAGTGGCAAGGATTAGAAGGAAGTACGATTAAACGGCTATATAATAAAAACATTTTAGATACAGATATTAGTATCCCTAGTACCATTGAACAAAATAAAATAGGGATGTTCTTTAACAATTAGACAACACTATCACTCTTCATCAGCATAAGTTAGATTTGTTGAAAGAACAGAAAAAAGGCTTTTTACAAAAGATGTTTGTTTGATATTTCTTTGTCTGTTTGTTTTCTTATTGATACTGTCAATAATTATG
>DOTL01000002.1 GCA_003521145.1 Streptococcus sp.
CTCTCTAGATGTTAGCTTTTCGTCACCCACTATAGTTGACAAAGAGCCGATAAAGGTGATTTGTTTGCGCCTAAGATTTAAGTTTTAGTTTTGATTTGTGGCAACTTCTGGAAAAAGCTTGTCTAAGATTTTTGAAGTGATAGCCTGTCCAGGTCCTTCAGCACAATAGGTGTGCATATACATAGAAGGATTGAAGTTGAGCTCGATACATGTGCAATGAGGTTTTTCCTTGCTGGCAGCTTGGGTTTTATCTGGAATAATGAGGTCAACTCCACAAGCCCAAGCGCCCATGCTAGTTGCCATAGCTGCAGCCAGTTCTTGGTAAGAGGAATCCATGATCTCAGTGACATCAATAGAGTCACCACCCGTAGAGATGTTAGAGTTACGACGTAGATTAACCTTTTTCGCTTCTGGGAGAATATCATCAGGTGTATAACCTTGCTGAGTTAACATCAATTGTTCAATATCTCCTAGCTCGATGATTTCAAGTGGTGAGCGATGGTCACGGCCACGCAATGGATTGGCGTTTTTCTGGGCGACCAATTCACGAATGGTGTGTTTGCCATCACCGACAACATTGGCAGCGACACGAAGGAGGACAGCCTCACAGCGCCCATCCAAGATGAAGAAACGGTATTCGGTTCCTGGGATAAATTCTTCCACAAGAACAGCTGTATCTTCTGCAAAGGCAATCTCGAGGGCTTTCTTATAGTTATCAAGGCTGGCAGGCTCTTGGAAAATGGAAATACCTAGACCAAAGTTGGTTGATTTTGGTTTAATCACAATTTGCTTGTCCTTGATAATAGGATAGTAGGCTAGACCTTGTTCTAGACTGGTAAATTCGTCGCCAGCGGAAACAGGGAAACCAGCATCAGCCAAGATTTTTTTGGTCACGGTTTTATTAGCCATGGCAAGAGGTACTACATAGTTATCTTTTGAGGTCATGTTACCGTTTTTGACGTATTCCACATGATCTTTATGCCAGAGTTTGAGGAACTGATCCTGCTCATCTAAAATCTCAAAATGAATCCCCTTTTGAATGGCATCAAAGAGTAGCATCTGAGTAGAAAGCTCCATCTCCTCATAACCCTTAAGAGCATAATGGGCAGTCCAGTCGTAATCATGATAGGCAAGAGCCTTGTCAAGGGCAAAGTCAGCAAGGGACTTGTCTTTGATATGAGGAAGAAGTTGAGCAGCTAGTGTCTGACTAGGATCCCCAAAGGCATTTTTCACTTGTTCGACCAAACCTTGATGATAATCGCCAAGCCCAAAATGTTGCACCAATTGGTCCAGAGCTGTCGTAATGTTCTGAGTTTCAGCTTCAGAAGGTAGAGGTTCTAAAGGATGAGAGAGGGCGATTTTTTCATTCAGCGCGTGACCTTGAGCCAGAGCCTGATCAACATTTTCAGGGGCATCCATCCAGAGGAAGGCTAGAAGGAGTAGGTGAACGGTATCCATGGTAGTTTGGCTAATACCGATCCGCTCAAAGGGGTTGAGGTCGAAGTTACGGAATTCCAGATAGGTGATTCCCTTGTCAAGGAAGGAACGATTAAACTTTTGTCCGCGGAAACGAACAGCTGAGTAAAATTCTTTCTCCGCAATCAAATCACCTTGTTCGATATAGTTTTCAATGGTAGAGACATAGTCTTCTAGGCTTGCAAAGGATACTTGGATTTCTTCCTTATTGACATAACCATGGTCACTGTTACGGAAGGAACGCACGGGTTCTAGCACTTCTTGGTCGAAGAAGCCTTGCTCAGCAATAGGTGTAGCACCAAAGAGATAGGTAATCACCCAACGGTAGCGCAAATAGTTCTGAGCCAGCTTCAGATAGAGGGCGCTTTTGAAAGTAATCATATCAGTCTGATTACTTTCTTGGAATAGGGCCTCAACCAAATCCTTCCCTAGTTCCATATTATAGTGGATACCTGAGATAGCTTGTAGTTTAGTTCCGTATTTTTCGGCCAAGTAGTTCCGATAATGGCGTTCGAATTCATTTTCCAGTTGGGCAACTTGGATTTCTTGGGCTTTGATATGAGGTGGCATGGACAAGGACCAGAGAAGTTCATCTTTACTGATGGAACGTCCAGCTACATCGGTAATGGCTCCAAGAAAACGACGAGCCTCAGTGGTAGATTTAGCAACTGGTGTGATGAGTTCCATCTGAAACTCACAAAAATCTGTTTGAATATAAGGGTGGAAACTTCGAGCTCCTAGGCAAGAAGGGTGAGGCGTATGTGCTAATTTTCCCTGTCTATCGACACGAAGACTTTCGCGTTCAATTCCAAAGTTAGCTTGAAGGATAGGGCTGGTAGGCTTCAGCTTTTGAAGCAGTTGATTTATAGTCATAGATTCACCTTTTTATCTAATGTTAGTGTTAGTCTACTATGAATAGGAACAGAAAACAAATTTCTGCTACGTATGGCGATAATTTACGAACATTTAACGCAAGTTTGTGAAAAATGAGTAGGCTTAAGAACTATTCTTTATCAAATGTTATTAAATACTTACAAATGTTAGTGAAATGACATTATACTTGCAATTTAACTCAAATTAGCCTATACTAATGACGTATATATAAGAATGAAAGAATCCCTAGGGTCTGCCCTCAGGGGCTTTTGTATGCTCTCAAAAGGGTATGACCGTTCTTTTATAGATAAATGATAAGCATAAGACTGTTAGTTTTAAGCTTTGCTCTGCACAGAATAGGAGATATTTTTCGCCGTGGCAATAATTATAGAAGTCTTTTGACTTCTATAACTCGGAAGTTTTGAGACCTAGGCTCAAAACTTAGCTATGAGATTCCGAAGGAAACTGCTAGCGTACGAAGCCACCTAAGAAAAAATAAAAAAACGGAGGTAATTATGTTTCAAACCCTGATCGCACAGATAAAGGAATACAAGAAACCATCAATCCTAGCGTCCCTCTTCATGACGCTAGAAGTCATGTTTGAGATTTCCATTCCCTTTGTCATGGCTAATCTTTTGGACAAAGGTGTCCAGCAGTCCAGCATGTCTAACATTTGGCTCTACGGTGGCCTCATGTTGGTCTGCGCCTTTCTATCACTATTCTGTGGCATGCAGTCGGCTTGCTATGCAGCCTTTGCCTCTGCTGGATTTGCCAAGAATCTACGTCAAGCCATTTTCAAAAAGGTTCAAACCCTCTCTTTTGAAAATATCGATAAGTTCTCAGCGGGTGGTTTGGTAACACGTATGATGACTGATGTGACCAATGTGCAGAACTCTTACCAGATGATTATCCGCATCTGTGTGCGTGCGCCACTTAACCTGATCTTTGCCATTGCAGCAAGTTTCCTAATAAATGGTGAAATGGCTTGGATTTTCGTTGGTGTAACCCTCTTCCTTGGTCTGGTTTTGGCTATCATTACCAAGATTGTATACCCTCTCTTTACTCAGGTGTTTGGGGCTTATGACAACCTTAACAACAGTATCAAGGAAAATATTACCAACATGCGTGTGGTTAAGTCCTACGTTAAGGAACAGGAAGAGACAGATAAGTTCAAGAAGGTCTCACGTCGTATTTACAAGATGTTCATGCATGCCATTCGTGTGGCTATCATGTCTAACCCAGCCATGATGTTGTCTATGTACGCGTCATTTCTCATGATTTCCTGGTTTGGTGCCCACCTTATCGTTGGTGGTAGCCTAACTACTGGGGAATTGACTTCCATGTTCAGTTACACCATGACCATCCTCATGTCACTCATGATGTTCATGATGATCTTTGTCATGTTGTCTATCTCTATGTCCTCTGTAGAGCGCATCAATGAAGTGCTTAATACTGATTCAACCATTGTTTCACCTGAAAATGGCTTGACAGAAGTCGCAGATGGTTCTATCAGCTTTGATCATGTGAATTTCTCATACACTGATGAAAATGGTGATAAGACCCATGTTCTCAAAGATATTACGCTTGATATTAAGTCTGGTGAGGTTATCGGTATCCTTGGTGGGACAGGTTCTGGTAAATCAAGTTTGGTTCAGTTGATTCCTCGTCTTTACGATGTGGAAGCTGGTCATGTCAAGGTTGCCGGTCACGATGTTAAGGACTATGATTTGGATAGCTTGCGTAAGCAAGTTGCCATGGTGCTTCAAACCAACGTCCTTTTCTCAGGAACTATTAAGGAAAATATGCGCTGGGGAAATAAACAGGCGACAGATGAGGAAATCATTGAAGCTTGTAAGATTGCCCAAGCTGATGAATTTATCCAAGAGTTTAAGGATGGCTATGACACCAATATTGAACGTGGTGGAGCCAATGTCTCAGGAGGACAACGTCAACGTCTCTGTATTGCACGTGCCCTTCTCATGAATCCGAAAATTTTGATTCTGGATGATTCAACATCAGCGGTTGATACCAAGACAGATAGTTTGATTCGTCAAGGTTTTGCGTCAAGCCTTAAGGAAACAACTAAGATTATTATCGGTCAACGTATTTCATCTATCCAAGATGCAGACCGCATCATTGTCATGAATGATGGCCGTATCGATGCTGTTGGTACGCATGATGAATTGGTGGCTAAAAATGCCATTTATCGTGAGGTTTACAAGATGCAAACACAAGGGAAAGGAGTAGCAGATGCAGAATAAGAAAAAAGCTAATTGGGGCGCTCTAGTACGTCTTCTTCGCTTTTTGTGGCAAGACTACAAACTTTCGCTTTCTATTGCCCTTGTCCTCATTGTGGTTGCTTCCTTGGCAACGGTCAATTTGACGGCTTCTATTCAGTCCTTGGTTGACGTTTATATTCAAACTATGGTCAAATCTGGTAGCCATGATTTTGGACCGCTTTTACGTTTCTTGACTTCAGTAGGTGTTTTCTGTCTTATCGGTGTGATTGCCAACTATGTGTCATCACTCCTCATGGCGACCATCTCGCAAGATTCTCTGCGTTCCCTTCGTAATCAGCTCTTTGCTCGTATGCAAAAGCTGCCAGTTCGCTACTTTGATACTCACCAACACGGGGATATCATGTCTACCTACACCAACGACATTGATGCCCTCCGTCAGGCTGTTGAGCAGTCTATTCCACAGTTGCTACAAACAACTATTACCCTTATCGGAGTGACTGTGACCATGCTTACGGTTAGTCCTCTCCTCTTTATCGTGGTCCTAGTCATGGTAGGTATCATGTTTATGGTCATCAAAAATGTATCAACCAAATCAGGTCGTTACTTTGGTGAACAACAAAAGAATCTGGGAATTGAGAATGGTTTCATTGAAGAAATAATGTCAGGTCAAAAAGTGGTCAAGGCCTTTGTCCACGAAGAAGAAAGCATGGCTGATTTTGACAAGATTAACGAGCAACTTTTTGAATCTTCTTACTTGGCCAACCGCTATGCCAATGTTCTCATGCCAATTCTTGGGAACTTAGGAAATATTTCCTTTGTTTTGACAGCCTTGGTTGGTGGACTCTTTGCCCTTAATGGTGTTGGTGGTTTGACTATCGGTGGTCTCATGGCCTTCCTACAATTGAACCGTTCTTTCAATGGTCCAATTACTCAGGTCTCTCAACAACTGAACTTTGTCCTTATGGCGCTTGCTGGTGCTGACCGTATCTTTGACCTCTTGGATGAGCCAGAGGAAGTTGACCAAGGTAAGGTAACTTTGGTCAACTACGAATTGGTAGATGGTCAGATGGTTGTGACAGACAAGAAGACCAATCTCTGGGCTTGGAAACACCCACGTCCAAATGGCGACTACGAATTGGTTGAGTTGATCGGAAATGTGGTCTTCCAAGACGTTGATTTCTCTTACGATGGTAAGAAACAAATCCTTCACGACGTTAACCTCTATGCAGACAAGGGGCAAAAGGTAGCCTTTGTCGGTGCGACAGGTGCTGGTAAGACGACAATTACCAACTTGATTAATCGTTTCTACGACATCCAATCTGGCGTGATTACCTATGATGGAATTGATGTCAAATTGATTGAAAAAGATTCTCTTCGCCGATCACTTGGTATCGTGCTTCAAGATACTCATCTCTTCACAGGGACTATCGCTGAAAATATTGCCTACGGCCGTGCTGATGCGACGCGCGAGGAAATCCTTGAGGCCGCTCGTATTGCTAACGTTGATTCCTTTGTGCAACATTTGGACAATGGTTACGACACTGTTTTGACAGACGACGGCGCAGGCTTGTCCAATGGACAACGTCAGCTGATTGCCATTGCGCGTGCTGCCCTTGCTAATGCACCAGTTCTGATCCTTGATGAAGCGACATCCTCTATTGACTCTCGTACCGAAAAAATGGTCCAAGAGGGGATGGACCGACTCATGGAAGGCCGCACGGTCTTTGTTATCGCCCACCGTCTTTCAACGATTGTCAATTCTGATGTTATCATGGTTATGGACCAGGGACGAATCATTGAACGTGGTGACCATGACAGCCTTATGGAACAAGGTGGTACTTACTACCGACTTTATACTGGTGGTCTTGAAATTGATTAACATTAAAAGAACTCAGGTTTTGCCTGAGTTTTTTTGTATCTGAAGAAAAAATTTTTGAGATATTCCTTGCAAAAACGAAAGTAGTGTTTTGTATCCTAAATCTCAACTTCTTTTAAACCGTGTGAGTCAAGACGATAAATCTTTTGGCAGACTTGCCTGAGGTAGTTGACATCATGTGAGACTGTCAGAATGGCACCTGGATAGTTCTCGAAGAGATGTCGGACCTGGGGTTGTGAGGTGGGTGAAAAATTTCTGGTTGGTTCATCTAATATAAGGAGTTGAGGGCTTTCTAAGACTAAGTGCAGTAGGAGTAGTTTTCCTTTTTGACCACCAGATAGGTCATCAATTGCATGGTTCATTTCATCATGACTAAAGTTAAGGTTGGCGAGATGGGAACTTATGATTTCTCTCTCAGTTTTGTCGCCAGTCTTACTTAAAAACGCTATCAGTGACAAATCATTTTGCAAGATAGTATCGTAATGTTGAGGCATGTAGCCAATAGTCAGGTCTGTCTTCTTGCTAAGTTCTTGGTAGAGAAAGTGTAAGAGAGTGGATTTCCCACAGCCGTTATCTCCAACAATACCAATTTTTTCTTGCCCTTTCAAAGAAAGATTGAGATGGTCGATGGTTAGGTGGGGAGCGATGTTTATCCGTTTTTCATCCAGATTTAAGAGATATTTTCCCTGAGGTAGAGGAGTGATATGAGAGAAGAATAGTTCAATGCTATCTTCTTTTTCAGGCATTTGTGTCATGTCTTGGGCAAGTCGGTCGTAGCGTTTTTCTTGTGAGAGGACTGCTTTCATCTTTTTAGCAAGCAATCGTCCTTGCGTGCTATCATGCGTATTGCGTAGGGTGGTTTGAACATTTTGTTTGATACGGCGATGCTTGGCCATGGCTTTGTCATAGGCTTTTTTCTCGGTTTTCGCTTGCTGTATCTGTTGCTGGAAAGCATCGTAGCGTTGCTGGCTATAATTATCATAATCGAGGTGCTCCACACTAGTCCTAGCTTGTCGACGACGTTTAAGCAGTTCCAGATGGATAATAGTATCTGCTGTCTTGCTTAGAAGGTCCTCGTCATGTGAGATGTAGACTATGGTTTTATCAGAATGTTTGATAAAGTCTTTTAACCAAGTCATAGTAGACAAGTCCATATCGTTTGAGGGCTCATCAAGAAAAATGATGTCGTGGGGACGAGCTAATTCTCGGATGAGTTGAATTTTGAGTTTCTCACCACCTGACAGAGTGGCGATAAGCTGACTGCTAGCAAAACGCTCACTATCAAAACGAAGTTCATCAGCCAGACGATAGAGGGTGGCATAGTCTAGGTCATAAGTGTCCGCGAAGAAGTAATCGTTAAGAGTTAGGGAATGTAAGTCATCCGAAATCTGTTGGGGAATATAGACCTGTGGACTATCTGGTTTATTAATAGTTCCCTCGTAAGAAAGATGGTCGAAATGTGTTTTTGGATTGACCAGGAGGGCAAGAAGACTAGATTTTCCATTGCCTTCCTCCCCAATGATGGCGCCTTTTTCGCCAGTAACTATCGTTAGATTTAGATCATGAACGAGTTCACGCAAATCCTTAGTATGTGTTATGGTTAGGTGTTGAATCTGTATCATAGGACCTCCTAGGTCAGAGTGTTTGTGGATATTGTTTCATGAAAAATATGGTTCTTACTTCAAACAATATCAAAGGTCAAAAAACAGTCCTACCTTATAGGATAGAACTGTCTTGAATCCAGCTAAAAAGTTCTCTAGGAGATAGTGATGGTGTGGACGCAAAAAACGCAGATACCATCAACAAGTTTTCTACAGAAAAAAAGCACAAAAAAGACATGACAACAATCTATCAAATAAAGCAGGTTTATTGTGAATAGACTTAGTTGTTCATGTCTCCATTTACCTCCGAATGTTACTTGTCTATATTGTATGCTGCCTAACGGATTTTGTCAAATGAAAATCAAAAATCTAGCCCTCTTAGACCGGTTATGCACCTTATCAATAGTCCCCACCTATGCTATACTAGAAGCAATACTAAAAATGGAGATTGTTATGGAAAATAAGTTTTTAAAGAAACCAACAAACACCTAAGGGGGATAAGTCCACAAGAATTGTTTTTATAGGTCTCTTAGCGGCATTGCTTTTTATAATCGCAGGGACGGCTATCTTCTTTGCTGTGAATAGTAGCAGTAAGGCTACAAAGGTTCAGTTGCATCCAGTAAGTCGAGTACGACTGTCTATTCCGGCAGCAATGCAGAAGACCCCTTGTTCAAAATCACCCTGAAAACCTTCGGAGATAATAAGGAATTTCTACTCGTGACACCAAATCCTGGTCATAATAGAAACATGAATATCTATATGTATGACACGGAAAAACCAAATCAAAAACCTAAACAAATTGACCTCTTGAAATTGGCTAAAAAAGCTGGGGATGAAGATTATTTAAATCAGGCAAGTCTATTGCTTTTCATGCTTAATGAGCAAGCTTACATACAAATGCCTTTTGGTGCGTCATCAGCTGATTTTGCTTCTAATAAAAATACCTCAATATCAAAACGCAAAAGATTGAGGAAATGAATATTCCAGCTAACTCGAATACTTTGGACTCGGAATTGGATTACGCCAATGTTGATATGCGTAAGACTTTAGAGCCTTTTGGTCTTGAAATGTGGCCGGGTGCAACTAATGGTAAGGATCTAGATCATCCAACAGAAACACCAATTACGAGTCTGCCTGCTCTTTATTACATTTCTTAAAAAGACAGAAGCCTCAATATGGATAGTACCAACTTTGCCAAAGAGCATAAGGATGCTTATGAAGCGATTAAGACTAAACATGCTAGGATCTACACCATTCCAAGAAAGATTGACAATGAAACCTGGTTCAATACCTTACTCCATTGGATGGCACCTGAAGGCCAGGATGCCTACGAGTTACCGGTTAGGGCATTTAGACCGACTAAGGAAGAAAGGAAAGTCAAGTCCTACCAAGAATTGCAGACTTGGAATGACAACCATATCAAAAAAATAGAAGAAGTTACCTCTGAAACTAATAAGATGATTAACCCAAGTTTATGATACTTGGTTTTTTTAGTGTTTTTGAAATGCTAATGAGAGACTTTAGTCATGAAAGAGGATTATTAAATTGTATATCAATGGTTTATCGAGGGTGTTACAGAATCGGATGGTTTGTAATAAGAAGGTGAAAATTAGAATTAAAGTGAGAATATCGGCCAATAAAATGAGTGAAATTCTCTCATAAGTCTAACATCTTCAGTGAACAAAATGAGAAAGTTAGGAAGGGAAGGAAATTAAAACAGAAATTTGAAAACGGTATAGAGCAAATAAAATAAAGTATTTTACACATGTAAGGGTAGAAAATAAATAAAAGTTATTGGTTAAATTATCAGATATCTTGATTTTTTAAAAATATTGATTAATCACTCGATCATTAATTGCAAGAATATTCTAATGTAATAGAATCATGAGTTCAAGTATAGGATTTTTGTATACTCGTGACCTATAACTAACTATTTCATACAGAGGGATACTTGAAATGAAAGACATTTTTAACAGACGTCAACGATTTTCATTGCGTAAATATTCGTTTGGTGTCGCTTCAGTCTTGCTAGGAACGGCAACTCTTTGCTGCTCATACTGCACAGGCTGATGAAGTAACAGCGCCTGACGCTCCTTCATCAAACCCTGGTTCATGAGTTGAGGGCGAGAGTTCGTTAGACCTGGTTGAGACGTTAACAACATCAACTGCTTAAGCAGATTCTACTGCAGCTGTATCTTCAACTGAGGCAACTGCGTCAACATTTAACTTGACACCAGAAGCATCAACAACAGATAAGGCTGTCGCAGAGACAACTGACAAACAAGCTACAGAAACTACAAAATCTGAAGCAGCTAAACCAGCTTCAGAGACTACAAAAACAACTGAAAAAGCTGTACAGAAACAGCTAAACCAGCTACAGCAGCATCTACAAATGCAGCTAACAACAACGTTGAAATAACTACTTCAGCGACAACCGCTGCAGCAACTCCAGCCGCTCCAGTAGCTGAAAAAACAGCCGTAGCTGAAACTGCGGCAACAACTATAAGTCTAAACATACGTGGTTCTGCACGTTTTTATTCTGTAGGATCAGCAGCAGATCGAATTGCAACACTTGACCGTGCAGCAACTGATTTGACTAATGCTGGGGCTTTTGCAACAAGTCGTAACCGTCGTGCTGCTACAGACCACAACGTTGAGGCGGTTTCTGTAGAAACCTACCTTAAAGATGGTGAAAAAGCTACTCCAGTCATGACAGATCCTAATGGTGCAACTGTTCGTTCGCAAACAGTACCATCAGGCTATGCTGCTAAAGAAGGCGATGTCTAACACTTATAGTATTGTAGACCTTACTCGCTTCAATGAACTTTACAATACAAGCTACTATGTACGTGCTTACAAGAGATTTGATGCTTCAACTGTACGACTGTTGAATTAATCAACAAAAACACTGGTGCTGTAGTTGAAACAAGAACAATTACTGCCTCTAGTGGTATTCAAAAATTCACGACTACTCAATCTGCTTCTAAAGGTGAATTAACTTTCCAAGTAGATTATGATAAAGGTTTAGGAACTGGACCTGGTAAAACGGACCAACCATTTATTCAATTTGGTTATGAAGTTGGGGCAAGTATCCAAGCTTTAGTAGCTCCAGAACATAACCTTACTACTGAAGAACAAAAATTATATGATGCAGTTTATGCTGCTCGTACATCAACTGATATTATCAATGTTGTAGAACCAGCTTATAACGGTCGTACGATTACGGATACTAATGCAAAGATTCCAGTATCAGTTAATAAAACAACTTACTATAAAGTATTTGATAAAAACAATCCAACATTTAACGCTAATAAAACAGATAAAACTGTTCGAGACTACGTAGCAATGGTAATGAAGTAGACTTAGCTTCATACACTCTTAAAGCTATGGAAAGTCAAAACTTCACAGCGTCTGGAGAGCGCCAATTTGATGGATACAAACTTTATCAAGCAGCTGATGCAAATGATCAATCAGGTTATGTGAACCGTCCTTACACTGTTGGAAGGAAATTCATGGACGCTGAGCGTGCATGAATTAAACGTATTAAAGAAATCGTAGTTGAAGATGGAACTGTAGTTGTTCGTGTTTATCTTCTAGATCCAAAACAACAAAGCAAGTGTTCTGATGGTATATTGAGCACTGATGGCTACATGTTGCTAGCAGAAACTAAACCTATTAAACCTGGTGATTATAACAAACAAGAATTAAATGTTAAGAAATCACCTCTTAACACAATTGCTTTCACAGATAGTAAAGGTGTAAACTATGCAAATGGTAAGGAAGTTCCATTTGACTTCCAAAAAGCTGCAGGATATACACCATATAAAACGGTATTCGTACCATTCTTAGGAGATAATATCAGTCACCTTTCTCCAAACGAACAATTGATTCGTGGGGTAAATGGTATTGGTACCAACGTTGACTTGCTCAACTCATTGACACCATATAAACAACCAATTTACTACTATGGTAAACAAGAACCTGTAACAGTTACTCCAGAAGTTGAAAAACAACTTGAGGGACGTGTACTTGTTGATGGTGAATTCAGCTTCAAGATTAAAGAAGTCAATGAAAACAAATCACTTCCTTCATATGAAGAAACTGTTACTAACAAAAACGGTTAAGCGACATTTAGTAACTTAACTTTCAATAAAGTTGGTACTTACATCTACACAATCACTGAGGTTAAAGGAGCAGATACAAACGTCGATTACGATGGTATGACAGTTAAGATGACTGTTACTGTAACTGAAAACTCTAAAGGTGATTTGCAAGCTTCTGTTAAATACAGTGGTACTGGTGGATTTGCTTCAAGTGCAGATGATAAAGTCTTCAAAAAACTACGTTGTAGCTCCAGTTAAGACGAAGTTTGACTTTAGCAAGGCTCTCGCAGGTCGTGAGTTGAAAACCGGTGAATTTAGCTTCGTATTGAAAGATTCAACTGGTAAAGTTCTTCAAACTAAAACAAATACTAAAGAAGGTGTTGTAGCCTTTGATGATTTGACCTTTGACAATACTCAAGTTGGTACTCACAAGTACACTGTAGAAGAAGTTATCCCAGAGAACAAAGAAGCTGGTATGAATTACGATACAATGAAAGCTGAAGTAACAATCACTGTTACTAAGGAAGGTCACGTTCTTAAAGCAACAAACACCCTTCCATCAGATACAGAGTTTAACAACAAAGTAACTCCTCCAGATACTCCAGACTTCAACCCAGAGAAAAACATCCTTAACGAATCTAAATTCGATCTTACAGGAATTAAACTTCTCGATGATGATAGCGAATTGAAAGATAAGGTTGCAGACACTAATGCAAATCCTTACGCTGACAAAGTTGATAACAACGAAGCTCAAAATATCAATACTAAGACACTCAAGAAAGGTGATAAGTTTGTCTACCAAGTATGGCTCAACGCAACTAACTTTACTGACGCTCACAATATCCCATCTGTAGGTGTTACAGATAAATATGACAGCGAAAACTTGAACATCAATATTGCTGATATTAAAGCATATGACTCTGTAACAGGAGAAGATGTGACAGCTAAGTTCGATATCCAAATCGTTGACGGTGTGATTACTGCAACATCTAAAGCTGTCAAAGCAACTTCAAACGGATCTAAGGGTTCTAAAGGTTCTGGACCTGGTTCAGTAGCCGACGGCGCATCAGATGGTAAAGGTTTAAATAAGAAGAAATCTGGAAACAAAGATGGTAAGAAAGCAGATTGCTCTGATAAAGCTAAAGAAGGCAATGAACAATTGCCAGTAAAAGGCGAGTCAGATAACAACCTTGCAGCAATGGGTGTTGTTGTCATGGGACTTATGTCAGGACTTGCGGCTATGAATCGTCGTAAAAACAAAGACTAAGATTTCCACACCTTATCTCTCATAAATTCCAAAATAAAATCTCTCTCGAGTGAATTGCTCGGGAGAGATTTTATTGGTCTTTGTAGATAAAACTCTGGAAAGCTCCGAATGATTGTGAATCTTTTAAGCAGTATTTAGCGTGATAAGGTACAATAGAGTAAGACAAAACGAATGAGGAGACTGTCATGAAGTTTTTACATACATCAGATTGGCATGTGGGGCGAACCCTCAATGGCTGGTCTTTGTTGGAAGAGCAGGAGTGGGCTTTTCAACAGATTGTGAATTTGGCTATTAGCGAAAAAGTGGATGGGGTTATCATTGCGGGAGACCTCTATGACCGTGCGGTGCCACCTGTGGATGCAATTAAACTTTTTAATAAGATCTTGGCACGTTTGGTCTTGGAGGAGCAGATTCCTGTCTATGCTATTAGTGGTAATCACGATGGGGCTGAACGTTTGCATTTTGGACGTGACTTCTTTCAACCTCAGGGCCTTCATTTGAGCACACGTTTGGAGGAGTCTTTTGAGCCTATTGAGTTGGAGGCTTGCCAGATTTTCCTCCTTCCCTTTATCGACCCTATTGATGCCCGTATTTATTATAAGGACGATGAGGATAAGGAGATTCAGGGGATTGGTGATGCCTTGGCCTATATTCTCGAGGATATAGAAAAAGCTTTTGATCCTGACAAGGCCCATGTCTTGGTGACGCATTTTGCGGTTTCTAAGAAAGATGACCAAGATGGTCGAAGTCTTCGAGAACTGATGTTGTCTGAAACCAGCAATACGGTGGGGGGTCTTACCAATGTGACCAGTGACCTTTTCAAGGCTTTCGATTATGTGGCCTTGGGGCATATCCATACCCGCTTTGCCAGTCCTACCCAGTGCGTGCAATATTCAGGTAGCCCAGTTGCCTTTAATGTTAAAGAAGCCAGTCGTAAGGAAGAAAAGGGCGTTTATATTCTTGACTTGGATGCAACTGGTGACTTGTCTCAGACTTTCCACCCACTAGAGGTCAGACGACCTATTTTGACCTTTCAGGAACCTTTTGAAACCCTGATGTCACCTGAATTTTATAAGGAACAGCCTTGTCAAAAGGCTTGGTTTGCCTTTGATATTCAACTGTCCAGTCGTAAGGAATTAGAGGGCATCAATGTGCGTGCCCGTCTGGAAGAGATTTATGGGAGGGACATTGTAGAAATTACCTTCAGTCGTTTGGGTGATGTCAGGGAAGAAAGCTTGACTGTAAATCAGCACTTAAAAGATTTGGAAATGCAGCCGCCTCAGGAAATTGTCTCTGATTTTTACCAGACAGTGACTGGGGGCGATGTCTTGTCTAAGAGACAAACTGCCCTTGTGGAAAGTATTTTTGAGGAGATTGAGAGGGGTGGACAATGAGACCAGTTCAGTTAGAATTGACCAATTTTGGACCTTATCGTAAGGAAGTCATCAATTTCACCCAGTTTGACCATGCTCCCATCTTTTTGATTGGTGGGGACACGGGGGCTGGTAAGAGTACCCTCTTTGATGCCATGACGGTGGCCTTGTTTGCGACGACCAGTGGTGATCGTAATATTGAAGAGATGCGGTCGACCTTTGCTTGTCCAGAGGATGATTTGACCAAGGTGACCTTCTATTTCCAACAGGGCAAGCATCTTTATCGGATTGAGCGTGTGCTCCAGCAGGAGAGGACAAAGCGAGGCGGAGGAACGACCATTCAAAAAGCGACGGCTTCCCTAGTCATTGTGGATAAGATTGGTGGTCAAGAAATTGAAAAGCTTGGAGATAAAATCAAGGAAGTTTGTGACCAGATTGAGCAGATTTTGGGTCTTAATGCCGAGCAGTTTAAACAGATTATTCTCCTACCGCAAAATGATTTTAGCCGTTTCTTGAAAGAAGATTCCAAGACCAAGACTCAAATTTTGAAGAAAATCTTTGGAACAGGTATCTTTGATCGTTTTCAAAAGATCCTGGAAGAGCGTCTTCGTCAGAGCAATAAGGACATGGATAAGCGCCAGGCTCAGCTAGATGGTCACTTTACCAGTCAGGTGTGGTCTGAGGAGGAATTAGCCGTCTTGGCCCAAACGCCAGCCTCTGAAAAATTGTCACGCCTTGAAGAGCTTTTGTCTCAGCGTCAAGAAAGTTTTACGGAGCAAAAAAGCATCTTGAAGGATACCCATGAGGATTTGGTTAAACTGCAGAAGAGCTTGCAAACTGCCCAAGATTTGACAAAGATTTTCCAAGAATTGGAGCAAGCCAAGGAGCGTTACCGTCTGGAAATTGAGGAAGGTTTTCAGGAACAGGCAGAAGCCAAAGCGCATCTGGAGGAATTGCAGTTTGCCCAAGGGTTACAAGAAATCATTAGTAGCCTGAAACAATATCAGAAGCAGTTGTTGCAATTGGATCAGGATTTAGAGATTACTCAGGAAGCACTAAGTACTCAGGAGCAAGCTTTTGAGAAAGTAAAGGCTAAAAAAGACGCACTCGCAGCTCAATCTAAGGACTCTCTTCAAAAAGAAGAGGAGCTAGAAACTTGGAAAGAGGATATTATCTATGCTCAGAGTCTTGTCCGAGAGCAGGAGAAAATCAAACGTTCACGTACTAACTACAAGCAGTTGGCAGAAACCTATCAACAGGCGTCGAAAAAGATTGAGACTCTTAATAAGTCCTTGTCAGATTTGGAGGCTAATCGTCTAAGTTCAGATAGCTTGCATGAAGCCGAAAAACTCCTCCAGTCTGTGAGCTACAGCGTGGAGAATCAACTGGCTCAGGACCTAAAAGAGATAGAGGGCTTGAATCAGGAGTTGGCCAAGACCGAAAAACGTCATCAAAGGCTATCCTTGGAAATTGAGCAAGCTCAAGAAATTCTTAAAGGATTGGAAGAGCAGTTAAGTAGGACTCTAGCCTCACGACGTCAACTCATGATTGCCCAGTTGCAGGCAGAATTAGAGGATGGACAGGCCTGTATGGTCTGTGGTTCGTTTGACCATCCTAAGGTTGATGGGACACAGGCTGATGAAGCAGCCTTGAAGGAACTCATGGATCAGGTGGAGGCACTTCAAGCTCAAAAAGAAAAGCAAGTGGCTACCTTGTCAAACCGTCAGGCTACCTTGAGAGAAGTTGAGACTTACCGTCAAGGTCTGCTTGACCAAGTGGCTAAAGTTAAGCTAGCTCTTGAAAAACACTACCAAGAACTCGAAAAGCAAGTTAACGGACAGTTTGATTTTTCAGAGGATTATGAAGCTGACCGTGGGCAAGCCTTGCTCCGAAAGGTTGAGCAGCATTATCAAGAACTCCAAAAACGCTATGATAAGGAAGAGGCAGACCGTGTCCATTATCAAGAGGAGTTAGCTAAGGCTCAAGAAAAAGCGACAGATTTGGCTAAAAACTATCAAGAAGCCAAGGCAGCGCTTGACCAAGCTAAGGAGCGCCTAAAAGACTTGCAGGAAGCTCATCCAGAGCTTGAGTCTGTTGAGGTATATCAAGAACGGATTTCCCTTGCTCATCAGGAGCTGAACCTCTACAATAAGCAAGTCAAGGAAAATAGCGAAGCCTACAACCAACTTCATGCTGAGATTAAAGGAATCAAGGGGCAGATTGAGAGTATAACTAAGTCTAAAGATAAGGTAAATCAAGATGTTAAGCGATTATCTGCTGAATTAGAGCAAAGTCTCAAGGCTGAAGGAGTCCTCGCCAATGACTTAGAGCAGGTCGAACTCTGGCTTGTTGAGGTAAATAATCAAGCTATTCCTATGCTTCAGGCCAAATTAACGACCTATGCAACGCTCAAACAAGAATTACAGGCGCAGATCGTCAAGGGCCAAGAGCTTCTCCAAAATCAAGAAAAACCAGATCTGCTTTCTTTAACACAAGAGGTCCAAACTAGTCAGGAAAGTTACGATACGCAATTAGCTCAGTTTTCTGTCATGGAAAAGGGACTTAAGGATGCGACGGCTACCTACCAAGCGGCTAAAACCCTTCAAGACAGCAACCAAGAGGCCTTTAAGGCCCACCAAGAACTCAGTGATTTGGTTAAGGTGGTAAAGGGAGAAAATACTGCTCTAACTGGTCGTCTTAATCTTGAGGTCTACGTTATCCGTCAGTATTTCCAACAAATCTTGGACTATGCCAATGCTAACTACATCGGACTATTAACGGATAACCGCTATTCCTTTGTTCTAAGTGAGGAAGGACGCAGGGCGCGTGATCACTTCGGTTTGGATATCAACGTCTATGACCAGCTGACAGGTAGTAAACGCTCCGTTAAATCCTTGTCTGGTGGTGAAACCTTTATCGCTGCACTGGCCATTGCCCTATCCCTCTCAGAAGTTGTCCAAAATACCAGCAAGGGTGCCGTTGTTGAAGCCCTCTTCATCGACGAAGGTTTCGGTTCACTTGATAAGGAAGCCCTCACCAAGGCTATCTCTGTCCTAGAACAAATCGGTGAAAATCGCATGGTCGGTGTCATCAGCCACGTGGACGATATGAAAGAAGGTATTGCTCAGCAACTAGTTATCATCAAGTCGCACGATGGCAGTAGCCGTATTAAAATTGTGGATAAGGGGTAGGAGAAATCAGTTTATATAATACTCTATATCAGATAATCACAGTTGTAGCCATGTCAAATTTGTTCTAATCAGCATAGAAATAAGGTAGTTGAATCAACAACTACCTTATGTAGAATTGTGGCTCTATAATTTCTGTAGTGGGTAAAACTACTGTAGGGATTATAGAGCCATAAAAATAGGGTTACCTGAGTTCAGGTAGCCCTATTTTCATGAATGTATAAGCATTATAGTGACAAATTTTTTAGTGTTAGCCAACAACGATAATAATTCCCTCAAAGAGTAGGAACAATAAAGGTAGTAGTTTTTGATTTTTCATGTGAAATACCTCACTTTTTTTCTATTTTATGCTAAAATGTTAAAAATCAAAAAATATTCCCATATATGCGTGATTGAGGTGTGATATGAAAAATTTTGGAGAAATTTTTAAAAAGTTTCGAGAATCTAGAGGATTACGATTAAAAGATGTTGCAAAGGCTGGTATATCAACGTCTCAGCTATCTCGGTTTGAAAAAGGAGAGACAGATTTAACCATTTCTAAGTTCATGCTTATCTTAGATGAAATTAACATGCCACTTGATGAATTTATGTATGCGGTTCATGATTTTCATAGAGATGAACTAAATGAACTTCTATCAAAGGTTCAACAGTTTGTATCTAATCATGATGTTGAAGGCATGAAAAAGCTTCTATATTCACAGATGGAATCAGAGAATAAAAGGGGTAAATTTTATCAACTCAATATAATTTTATTGAAAATTCGTTTGCAAGATTTATCAGGAGAAGCTTATTATAATCAAAAGGATTTGGACGATTTAACCGACTATTTGTTTAGTGTGGAATACTGGGGGTATTATGAACTATTGATTTTTTCAAATACTTTAGATGTCCTAAAGCATGATGTTTTCATGGTCTTAGCGAGGGAAATGTCTAGACGTTCAGACTTTTATAAAGAAATTCCTAATAATAGACGACTGATTTCAACAATGTTGTTAAATGGATATATCACATGTGTAGAAAGAGAAAAATTTTTGGATGCTTTATATTTTGAAAAACAATTAGTACAATGTTTTTTTATCGAAACTGAAGTATATGAACGCTTAGTTTTTCAATATGTACAAAATCTCTATCAGTACAAAAAAGAGAGAAATAGGAAGGCAATTATTGAAATGAAGAAGTGTATTGGAGCGATGAAATTATCAGGAAGTAATCACTTAGCAAAGACTTATGAAGGACATTTAGAAAAAATTTTAGCTAGAAGTTAGAAAATGCAGATATGGGAATATTTTATTGTAAGCGTTTAAAAGGAATATAATTGCAGTATCATATTCGAAAGGAGTACCAAATATGTCTAAAGAGCTTGAAAAAGTCCTTGAGTCTAGTTCAATGGCAAAAGGTGACGGTTGGAAGTGATAAAGTAATTTATCCCATAGGTTAAGCAGATGTCGTTCAAAATATACTAAGATGGAAATAATGTCTAATGGGGATATCTTGCCCTGCATTGCTTTTTTAGGAGTTAATCAAACTAAGCAGAATGCCTTTGAAAAAGATTTGTTAGATGTTTGGTATGATGATCCGTTGTATGGAGGGATTCGTTCTTTTAGAACGAATAATTCTAAGTGTTTATCTTGTGGATTGTTAAAAATTTGCGAGGGTGGCTGCTATGTTAACTTGATCAAGGAGAAGAGTCCAGAATATTTTAGAGACTCAATTTGTAACTTATGAGTAAGAAGATTTTTAGTTTATACGGAATGAATATGTTTCTATCTGGATTACCGTACTACTTTGTAGGAATTTTACTATTAAAGCACTTAGGTTTTTCGTTCACAGAAATAGGTACTTTATCAGTTATCACTGAGCTATTTGGTTCAGTTTTTGATATTCCTTTAAGTTATATTTCAAGTAAGATTGGTTACAAGAAAATTTTGTCTATTTCAAATTTATTATTAATTTTAGCATTAGGGTGCCTATTGTTTGGAAAATCAAATATAATATATATTTCAGCGATATTTTTTGGATTGTCAGAATCATTATCTTCAGGAGTTCTTAATTCTTATAATTTTGAAGTAATTGATGACGAAGTTGTATATAAACAATTTTTGAAAAAACTCAACACATTAAAATATATTTTTATTGCTATTATTACGATTATATCTCCACCTTTATTGCATAGGAATTATATTTATCCTATTATTATCTCCATTGTATTTGTAGTTTTTAGTCTATTATATTTAATAGGATTGCCTGAAATTAAAAAGGAACAAAATAATAATCAAAAATTTTTTAGCCTCGATAATATTCAAAACATTCCATGGTTATTAATAATATTAGGAGTAGCATTTTCGACTCTAATTATGATTAGCAATTCTTATGCAGGGATATTCTTAAATGAACAGGGACTTTCACTAGATATGCTGGGAATTGTACTATTTATGTTTAATATATCTATGGCTTTGGGGAGTTATCTAGAAATTAAGTTTGAAGTAAGCTTGATGTTACCAATATTAGCTATACTCATGTTTTTTCAAACTAATCTAATCATCCAAATTATAATCCTTTTATTAATGCGTGTTCTTAATTCCAACTACAATAATCATTTTTATTATAAATTTAATATGTCAATAGAAAAAAATAGAGCAGTATCGTGGTCAGTATATAATTTGTTTATTTCGATTAGTTTTATGTTAGCTGATTTCCTAGCTGGTATTTTTGCTGATAACTTTAGTATTAGGAGCAATTATTTAATATTTGGTATAGTAACTCTTTGTTGCTTAGTATTTTTTTCATTTTCTAACAGGGACGTTAAGTCAAGTTTTTAGAGTAACAAACGTAGAATTTTAATCTATTTATTTTAAGCACTTACCTTTTCAAATTGATTAGGTGTAAGATACCCTAAACTTTGATGGATTCGTTTTGAATTATAAAAGGCTTCGATGTACCAGAAAATACTCTGATAGGCTTCTTCAAAGTTCTTATATTTAAATTGATACACCCACTCTCTTTTTAAATGTCCATGCCAAGATTCAAGACTGGCATTATGATAAGGGCATCCCCTTCGACTGAAAGAGTGAGTCATATCATAATACTTAAGCAACTCCTCATACTCTAGACTCGTATACTGGCTTCCTTGATCAGAATGAAGAATAACAGCTTC
>DOTL01000013.1 GCA_003521145.1 Streptococcus sp.
CTAAATCCTTTACTTAAATTATTCGTCTAACTTTTTGGGGTCAGTACACTAAAGCCTTTTTGTTATATCCTGAATTTTTATTAAGTAACTCTACTTAAACTGACTAGGAGTACCTGTATAACCTCCCCAATCCTTACTATAAAAGCGGTCGTTCAAGCTATAGCTAGGTGCAGGTGTTGGATTACTTACAAATGGATCAACAGCCTTGTCAAAAGCTACCCAACCCTTCCATCCCATATGAATGGTGTCTTGCATAAAGTAAGGTTGATCTCCCTCTTTTGAGAAGTCTGCAATATTGGTAAAGCCTTGACTTTCCAATTGATAACGAATTTTAGAAACCGTAGCATCATACATTTCTTGACTAAGTCTCGTATAAGCCATCCACTTGCTATTAACAGGTGGGATGACAAAAACGACATTAGTATTTGACTTAGCAAATTGATTTAGCACTAACTGTAGGTCACCGTATTCTTGTGAAACTTCATAAGAAAGATTTTTCTGGAAACCTTTAAGTTTACCAATCTTCTTAGACAGACGTTTCTTATAGAAACGGTCATCGATACCAAAGTCGTTTGATTTGGTATGGGCTTCTGCATCTCTTACAGCAACCTGATCAAGTGCCTCGTAAGAAAGTTGGTCTGGCAACTCTTTAAGATAAGGAAGAACTTTCTTGTCGTAATTTGCATTATTTGATGCTGCTAAAGGACTGAACAAGGCATCTTCTCGCTTATCAAGCTCTGCCATAAATTGAATATAAGTCTTATCAGGAGAATTTAAATCTTGCCCCTTAGCCACTTTAGAAAGTTGAGATTTCATAGTAATCTCAGGCTTCAGCTCTAAGATACGTTGAGCTACATACTGTGAATTTGCATCCGTCTGATTTTGACTTAAGAAACGACTAAGTTGGTCGTTATTGTAGAACTGCTGAAAGACCGCAGAATTATACCCCTTTTTAGTGAACCATTGTGGAGATAAAAAATAAACTGCTGTACCATTTTGCAATTCGGGAAGCATTTGTTGCATTCCCAAATATTGGTTTAGAGAGGCAGCACCACGTTGTCCAATAAAGTATGGTCGATAGTTACGGTCGTACTTTTCAGCTAAAACAGCTGGATGAAGGGCATCAAAACGCAACCACTCACTTGACCCAAAGAAAGGGACAAATCGATGTTTCTTATCTGAAAGAGCTGTAGTTTTGTTCATCCAACTCTTAAAATTTTCATTTGTCAGTGTTACTGCACTACGTTTTTCAGCTTCATAACTATGTTTTCTGCCTTGTGGGTAGGTACATATAACTACAACTACCAAAACCAAGGCACAAATTACTGGGCCAAAAATTTGCCATAAATGCTTAAGCATTGCGAAGCTCCATTACCCCTTCAACAATCTTATTAGCTGTGTTCCAGTCATCACGACCAAATTCTGAAACTGGTACACGAATATCGAAACGTGATTCCAATTCAACGATTAGCTCAACTGTTCCCATTGAATCGAGAACACCAGCATCGAAAAGGTCTTCATCCATCATGTCTGAAACATCTTCCATGAAGAGTTCATCAATAATTTCAATAACTTCTGATTTTACATCCATTTTTATAATTCCTTTACTTATTTTTTAGCGAACCAGAGGTCATTCAAGAATCCAGAGAAAATCAAGAATGACAGCATAACAGTATTAAATGTAATAAAGATTCCCAAAGCCTTCGTCCATCTATTTTCAGGAAGTGGCTCAAGACCAGCTTTCTTACGCTCTTTATTAATGGTCTTCTTCTTACGTAGCCAGGCATCATTAATTCCTAGACCAATACCATGGAAAATACCATAAGCAATATAGTACCAAGTGACTCCATGCCAGAATCCCATAACCATCATATTAATGACATAGGCCACATTTGATGTCGTGTTACGGTTTCTGAAAACCTTGTTACGCATCAAAACCACAACCAAACGCATAAAGATAAAGTCACGGAACCAGAAAGACAAGCTCATATGCCAACGATTCCAAAATTCTTTCAAGTCTCGTGAGATGAAAGGTTTGTCAAAGTTGATTGGACTCTTAATTCCCATAAGGTTTGATGCTGCCAAGGCAAACATCGAGTAGCCCGCAAAGTCAAAGAAGAGATCAAAACCGAAAACATACATGACACCAAGTGTTGGTAAATTAAAGATACCACCCTGAGCCAAAGCTTGTGCTTTCAGTGAAGGCAAGAGCATACTTCCGAAAATCTGAGCCAAAACAAACTTATAGAGGAAACCAAGCATGATATATTTTACAACTTGCTCCAACATATTCATCAGCTCGTCTCGCTCAGGAATCGTTTGGTAATCTTCGTTAAAGCGTTTGAAGCGATCAATAGGACCACTCGTAAAGGTGGGCATAAAGAGCATGAATCGGAGGAATTCTCCAAGTGTAAACTCTTTAAGGACACCATCCCGCATCTCGATAATCATACCAACTGATCTGAAGGTCAAGTAAGAAATACCAAGAAAGTTTAAGAGCGACTGAGTACCATTTATCGCAGGCTCTACCTTAACAAAAATCAAGGGAAGGACTACAAGAAATGAATGTAAATAGAAAACCCATTTATTGTCCTTTTGACTGCGGTAATGCTTGTAGGAATAAACCCAGATGATTTGCCAAACGATATAGAAGAGTAGGGCTAGTAATTGGCTAGCATGTGTTCCTGTCAGAGCAAGAACAATAAAGGCTATACTGACCAAACACTCATAAATCGCAAAACGCTTTTTAAAGAAGAGACCCACAAAGATTGGCAATAGAGCTAATCCAAGATAGATAAAATAGAAGGGGTTACCGTAGGCCTCTAAATGGGGGAGTTGTTTCAAGAAGTCAATCATCGGTTGTTAACCTCACTGATAAGACCCTTGATATCGATTTTTCCATTTGGTGTTAAAGGCAAGCTTTCACGATAGAGGAACTTGGTTGGCATCATGTAAGACATCATGATATCTTTCAAGTCAGCCTTGATAGCCTTAGTAATATCGATATCACGTTCAAACTGCTCACGAACAGTATCCTTAAGAATCACATAAGCCAAGAGGTTCTGAACCTTATAGTCTTTATTGTAACGTGGCACAGCTACTGCTGAATCAATATACTTAGACTTATTAAGGTTTTGTGAAACATCCTCTAGCTCAATACGGAAACCATTAAATTTAATCTGGAAGTCCATACGACCACCGTAAAGAAGGAGACCTTCGTCAGTCATCGTTCCTACATCACCAGTATGGTAGGCAGGTAGACCATTAAACTCAAAGAAGGCTTCAGCAGTCTTTTCAGGATTGTTCATATAGCCTTTTGAAACTGCTGGTCCTGATACGATAATTTCACCCTGTTGACCATTTGGAAGAATACTCCCGTCCTCATCAATAATATAAGTCGGTGAATCTTCCTTGGTATAACCAATCGGCAAACGCTTAAGGTTAGCTAGCATCTCATCAGTTACTGCTACAGCCGATAAGGCCACTGTTGCCTCAGTTGGTCCGTAGGCATTGATAATACGTGCCTCTGGGAAACGTTGGCGAAGCTTTTGAGCAGTCTTGACAGTCAACTCTTCTCCATCAAAATAGAAATGCGTAATTTCTGGCATCTTCTCTGCATTGAAGTCTTCAGACAACATTGCCATATCTGCAAATGACGGTGTTGATGTCCAAATAGCAATTGGAAGTGAAAAGATCGTTTCAAAGAGCTTCTTGAAGTCCTGTGTAATGGCCGAAGGAAGCGCATAGAGTGTTCCTCCAAGTGCCAATGTAGGTGCCCAGTACATTACTGATAGGTCAAATGAATAAGGCGGTTGAGCCAGCATTTGTGGACGTTTGGGAGTTGCAAATTCCTTGTCCGTAATCATCCAGTTAGTGAAACTAAGGAGATTATTGTGTGAAATTTGTACCCCTTTAGGCTTACCTGTAGTTCCTGATGTAAAGATGATGTAATAAGTATCATTCCCCTTAACAGGTTGAGTCACTTCGTAGCTAGTCTTACTTTCAAAAGCTGTCTTCACCTGGTCCAATGTCAAGATTGGCGCTTTGACATCCTCAAGTGGGAGGTCATTAATAGCAATAATCAGACTAGGCTCTGCTACTTCAACGATAGCCGTCACGCGCTCAAGAGCTGAGTGACTATCAATTGGAACATAAGCGTGACCAGATTTAGTCAAAGCTACAAAAGTTGCCAACATTTCATACTCTTGACCACCATAAACCACAACAGGTGATTTTTCTGGAATATCAAGACTATCAATTTTGGCAGCTAGGCTATCCGAATCAGTTTTTAAGTCACCGTAAGTGTGAACTTCCCCTAAAATATTGTAAACAGGAAAGTCAGGTTGTGATTGAGCAAACTCCTCAATCGTTTCAATCATATCTTTAATTTTTTTATTCGTCATTATTCTTCCTAAAATTCGTTATAGATAAAATTACCTTGACCTTGTCCTAGGTAATTGTAGAGATAAATTAGGGCCATAAAAATGGCGAAATAAAGCAAGGTTTGTCCTAAAAATACTAGGACGTTTTTGTGTTTTAACATTCTAATTTTCGATACCTTTTTTTTATATAACATCCACTTTAGTTTACCATCTTATCGACATTTTTCCAATTAAAAAGAAAAAATAACTAAATTTCATTTCTTTTTCATCAATAGGTTTTAGTGATAAATGGTTAGCTAAAATGATAAAAAAACAGAGCCTAAAAGCTCTGTTGGATTTAACTATTTTGTGTCTTTTGAGCTGTCTGCATTTGGTAGTACATTCCCTTAGCTTGCATCAGTTGTTCATGGGTTCCATGTTCAACGATATCCCCTTTATTCATGACCAAAATAAGGTCCGCATTCTCGATAGTAGACAATCGATGGGCAATGATGAAACTTGTTCGACCTTTCATTAATTTAGCGAAGGCCTCTTGAATGAGGAGCTCTGTACGGGTATCGATACTAGAAGTGGCTTCATCCAAGATTAAGATTTTAGGCACATTGACAAATATGCGAGCAATGGTCAAAAGTTGACGTTGTCCCTGAGAAAGGGATTGGCCCGCATCATTCAAGTAGGTGTCATAACCTTGAGGCAACTGCTGAATAAAGAAATCTGTGTTGGCAGCCTTGGCCGCTGCTATGACTTCTTCACGACTGGCTTCTGGATTTCCATAGGCAATATTATCATGAATAGTACCGACCTCAAGCCAAGTTTCCTGCAAAACCATCCCAATCTGTTTACGAAGACTCTCACGGGTATAATCTGTAATAGGTCTACCGTCCAGTAGAATGTTTCCCTTGTCCAAATCATAGAAACGCATAAGCAAGTTAATCAGGGTAGATTTTCCCGCTCCTGTAGGACCAACAATGGCAACAGTACTTGCAGCAGGTATATCGATGCTCAAATCCTTGATAAGAGGTTTATTAGGCAAATAACCAAATTGAACATGATCAAATTTAAAACTTCCTTGCACATCCGCTTCTTCCAAAACCACATTGCCTGTTTCTGTTATTTCCTCTTCATCCAATATCATATAAAGGCGATCAGCACAGGCTAAAGCACTCTGAAGTTCAGATAGAACAGATGAGATATCATTAAAAGGTTTCGTATACTGGGTGACATAATTTAGGAAAGTAGTCAAGTGTCCCACTGTAAAAGCGCCACCCGACATGATACGATAGGCCCCAACACCTGCAATGAGAGCATAAATCAGACTATTGAAAAAGCGTGTAGCGGGGTTAACTGCTGACGAATAAAAGATAGCGCCTTGTGAATAATCGGCATACTTACCATTGACATCTTTAAAACTCCTAACCATCTGGTCTTGAGCATTTAGACTCTGTACTACAGCTTCTTGAGTCAAACTTTCCTCAATCAACTGAGTCTGCATGCCTCGCCATTTGGTTTGATTGCGATAAAGTTGATAGCTCTTCTTTGCGATAAAACGTGCCACAAGCATTGATAGAGGCGTCATCACTAGAACTAAGAGCATTATGAACCAGTCCAAACGAGCCATGGTGATGATAATGACAAAGATAGTCAAAAGCCCAACGAAAAATTGGTTAAAGACCATGAGAAGTCCGTTGTTCAATTGGTCACTGTCTGTAGTCACACGGCTAACCATGTCTCCGGTTCCTTGACGATCAAGGTAACTGAGAGGCATTGCATGAATTTTCATAATGACTCGTTCACGCAAACTTTCGCTGTAAGAGTAAATCAATCGATTATAAATCAAAGGATTAAGCCACTGGATCGCACTATTAGCTAAGATAACTACAAGCATCTGCCGAATTAAACGTGACATCAAAAGAACGGCATTCATCTTAAGAACAGCATCAACTGCATCACCAATTAAGATAGGTAAGTAAACCGTTAAGGCAACTTGAATAATGGTCCCAACAGTTGCTAAGGCAAAGAGGTAACGCTGACTTAAAATATCTCTACTTAAACGTTTAAGCGTTGATCTATTATTTCTAGCCTTCATCAGCAACCTCCTTTTGGTGTTGAGAATAATGAATGTCTTGAAAGAGTTTATTAGTGTTAAGCAATTCTTCATAATTACCTAAGCCAACTTGATGTCCCTTATCAAGCACCAAAATTTGATCAACAGCTTTTAAACTATTTGTTCTTTGCGAAATAATAATCAAACTCGTTGATTGAAGATTATCTCTGATGGCCGCTAGTAGGCGACTTTCAGTCAGGTAATCTAGGGCTGAGGTGGAGTCATCCAAGATCAAGAATGGTGCTGGTCTCATCAGCGCACGCGCAATAGTCAAGCGCTGACGTTGGCCCCCCGAAAAATTACGGCCAAATGACTCAACTGGCTCATCTAAACCAAGGTCTTTGTCTTTCACGAAATCAGTAGCCTGAGCCATATCAAGAGCGTGCCACAATTCCTTATCACTTGGTTCGTGGTCAAGTCCTAAGGACAAGTTTGAACGAATGGTTCCCCTAAATAACTCAGCTTTTTGCGGGACATAGGCAACCCAAGAACGCCACTCTTTAAGATTTTTTGGTGATTGTTGATTTTTGAAAATAGCTAAAGAACCAATCTGAGGCTGATATAAGTTCATGATTAAGTTTACCAAAGTCGATTTACCCGAACCTATACTACCAATAATACCTAACGACTCACCTCTAGCAATCTTTAAATCAATCTCTTGTAGTGACGGTCGACTAGCAGTCGGATAAGTAAAGGTCATGTGATCAATAACAAGTCCTATTTCCGACTGATCTGGTTTTCTTAGTGTTAAAAGTGCCTCAATATCCTCATCTTGGAGTTCAAAAATAGCTTCTATACGTTTCGCTGAAATAAAGCTTTGATTCAGATTGGTGAGCATCATGGCCAATTTAAGAAGCTCCGTCAAAATTTGCAAGAGATAATTGACCAGTGCAATCAGCACACCTTGAGTCAGGAGACCCTCTTGAATTTGCAGATTTCCTTGCCAAAGGACAGCAATCAAGGTCATATTAACAACTAAGAAAGACAAAGGACTAATGAGACTTGCTATCATACCTGTTTTGAGTTGCCACATCTTCAGGTCTTTATTGACAGAAGTAAAGTTATTTAATTCACGCTGAGTCTGATCAAAAGCCCGAATAACCCTCATACCTTCAAGTTGTTGGCACGTTTTGGTAACAACTGACTCATTAATTACTCGAATCTTGGCATATAAAGGATTGACGATGCGACTAGCTAGTACAATAATAAGGGTCAATACCAAGACCATACCAAGAAACCATAGTGTCAAGCGTGGACTGATTCGGAATGCCATAATAATCGCTCCCGTCACAATAATTGGTGCCCTCAAAAAGAGCCTCAAAAATTGATTGATCCCCGTTTGTATTTGAAAGGTATCACCAGTCAAACGTGTCACCAAACTTGACGTTCCAATCTCATCCCGCTTTTCCTTTGATAAACGCATGATTTTCGCATACAAATCATTAGTCAAACCTCGCACATAGCCAACTGCTGCTCTGGATGAAAAATACTGTGCTGAAATAGCAACGACAACCCCAATAACGGCAAGTCCAAACAAGAGAAAAATCATCATAAACAGATGATTTTGGTCTTTATTTGGAATAGTTGTGTCGACAATCCCAGCAATCACTAGAGGGACCAAGAGCTCGAAACTGGCTTCGATTAATTTAAAAACAGGTCCTAGGATACTGTCTTTGATGTATCCTCTAAAGTAAACTAATAATGCTTTCATTTGTCTTTCCTAAGTTTAACGTCCTTACTCTTAGAGGCATGAGAACATACGCATCAAAAAGAGATTAAACTGTACTTCCTTAGCGTAGTAAATATTTCCGCCATTTGTATAAAGTTTTCCGCCACCATAGTACATGGCAACTGGTTGGTAATAAGTGTATGTTTTTCCACTAGTATTTCCTAGACTAGGGGCAACAAGATTTTTAGAATAAGCTTCTGCTAGTTCAACAGTGTTAATTCCACCATTATCAGCCACATAATCGATATAGGCCTTACCAAAATTATAGGATTGTACTGCTGTCCAAGAATCCACTTTTTGGTGGGCAGATTCTTCCAGATTTTCCGACAGCACCGTCACCCCCTGACGAATACTTTCTTTTCGATCTGTTATGGAGTTGGTCACCCCTGTAGAACTTTCACTGGACTGCATCACGTCATCTGTCTTCCCCTTGGTTTCTGTGTAGATCATAGCCAGAACCAAATCGACATTGGTTGTATTTTCAATGTCGTCCTCAGCTAATACCTCCTTAACCATAGATTCATAGGTTAGGACATGTTGAATATTGGCATGGATTCGATAGCATTGGATACCCATGATGAGGACTACGACAAAAAACGCCAGACGTCTTATCCATTTAAAAATATTATTTATTGATGATATCCTCGATATTTTTGATGAGAATAGAGTAGGTGCCATCGGGATTTTGAATAAACTCAACACTATCAGCATCCTGATACACATTATTAGGCACGATTAACTCAATTCCGTTTGATAACGATAATTTTTGATTCTCCAATTTCTTAATTTGACGCGAATGGTCAATATCTGATACCGAAATAGGCTCAGGTATAGATTCTTTGAGCTCATCAACGAAGGTCAAACGGGCTGTCAAATTATTATCAAAGAGCTGGTCTGCCAATTTTTCAGGTGATAACTCTTGATCTTCTTCCAAATTATTGAAAATAGCAGATTTCATTTTTCCTTGGAAGTTAAAGTCATCCTGATTAAAATTCTTGGCAATCTTCTGAGCAGTATCTTCAACCATCTTAATCGATTTCTTGACAGATTGTTCAGGCTGAACCTGCAACAGATTTTCAGAGAAATAATTGGCAAAGCTTCCATTATGCTTGATTCGCTTTTCAATCAAATAATACTGCTTACTACTACGATTGATTACCAAAGCTTCATCAGGTGTCTGAGCCGCAGAAGGCAAATTGTTTTGTGACAACTGTATTGGATGTTGGCTATCTCCCAAAGAATGAATCAAACTATCTTTAAGAGCAATACGCAAGAAAGCAAAATATTCTTGCCCTTCTTTGTCAAACTGAATAAAGACCAAATCATTGGTCTTTTGATCTTCAGAAATGACAAATTCTTCCTTCCAAAGTTGGGCAATCTTGACTGAACTTTCCATCAAATCATCTCCTAAATGACTAATGAAAACATTCTCTACATCGAAATAGCCACGTTTAGCCTCATCTGAGAAAATCTTAGAGAGTTTCTTTCGAAAATACTCATCTAAGCGAGGTGTTATTTCAAGAGGTCCTTCAGCTAAAACCAGATCCGTATCATTTGGCGAAAACTGGTGAATGATAATGCGTTTAATATATAAATCTAACATAGTCTTTTAATAGAGTGGGAAGGCATCTGTTAGAGCTTTAACTTCTCCACGAATGCGTTCCAAAACTTCAGGTTTATCGTGATTTTCCAAAGCTTGAACCATTAATTCAGCAATTTTACGGCTCTCAGCTTCACTCATGCCACGACTTGTAATAGCTGGACTACCAACACGGATACCAGATGTTTTGAATGGAGACAATTGCTCATATGGAATACCATTCTTATTCAAAGTAATATTAACTTCTTCAAGAACGTTTTGTGCAACCTTACCATTTTCAACAACCTTAGTCACATCAACCAAGAAGAGATGATTGTTAGTGCCACCTGAGATAACACGGAAATCTGGATGTTGATTGAAAACGTCCGCCATGGCAGCAGCATTCCTGATAACATTTTCCCCATATTCCTTAAAGGCAGGGTCAAGTGCTTCTTTAAGAGCAACAGCCTTAGCAGCAATAACGTGTTCCAATGGGCCACCCTGCAAACCAGGGAAAACCGCAGAATTCAATTTCTTAGCGATATCTTCATCATGAGTCAAAATCAAACCTCCACGAGGACCACGAAGTGTCTTGTGGGTTGTTGTAGTTGTCACATGTGCATGAGGAACTGGACTTGGATGATGACCAGACGCTACAAGACCTGCAATGTGAGCCATGTCTACCATGAGATAAGCACCTACAGCATCAGCAATTTCACGGAATTTAGCAAAATCAATGATACGTGAGTAAGCTGAAGCTCCAGCCACGATGAGTTTTGGTTGTACTTCTTTAGCTTGAGCGAGAATAGCATCGTAATCTAGAAGTTCAGTTTCTTTATCAACGTTGTAAGCTACAAAGTTATAAGTCTTACCAGAGAAGCTAACTGGTGCACCATGTGTCAAGTGACCACCAGCTGACAAATCCATCCCCATAACCGTATCACCTGGTTGGATCAAAGACATGTAAACTGCTGCATTGGCTTGGCTACCTGAGTGAGGTTGCACGTTGGCAAATTTAGCTCCAAAAAGTTCTTTGGCACGCTTAATAGCAAGAGACTCAACCACATCAATCACGTCTGTACCACCATAGTAACGTTTACCTGGATAGCCTTCTGCGTACTTATTTGTCAAGAGAGTTCCTTGAGCAGCCATTACAGCTTTAGATACCACGTTCTCAGAGGCAATCAATTCAATATTGTTTTGCTGACGTTCAGCCTCAGCATCAATGGCATTCCAAAGTTCAGGGTCAAATGCTTTGTAATCTTCTTTATCAAAAATCATAGAGGTCTCCTTTGAGGTCTAATGGGGTTCAATCAACTCACCCACATACAGTCGGAAGTTATCTCACACTTCCATAGGTCTCTGTTGATCATTTATTCTATGGTCAACTCGGGTAGAGCCGCCAATAGTTCTTCTCCTTTTGCCAATTTAATAAACCGTTTCTGCATCTTATCACAAGTATAACCTACTTTTTCATAAAATGCATGCGCACCCAGACGATGGTCTGCAGAATTTAAGCGAATAAACTCATAACCGCGTCTTTTTGTTTCTTGCTCCAACCCTTCAAGTAAAGTTTTACCGATCCCCATCCCTTGTCTTTGAGGTAAAACTGCTAAGGCCAAGATATTAAATCCTGCATTGGAATAGAGACGTTCATAAACCTCTGCATGAACGTAGCCAAAGAGTTCATGACTAGCATCATCCTCATAACCTAGTAGAAAATGATGTGGGTCCTTGGATAATCTAGCTAGTTGACTAGCCGTTTCCTCTGAACTAAAAGCATGACCTAAAGCCTCTTTGTTAATCTCCCATATTGCTTCAACATCTGTCGCTATCAAATCACGTAGCATGTTATACCTCCTCGAAAGGGATTTTTGGTAGCTTCGCAAGAATGTCTTCTTGAGTGATAGAACCTTGCCGTAAAATTTTCACCTTGTTGCCAGACAAATCCAAAATTGTCGAATCTACACCCAACAGGGCATCATCATCTTGATAGCCAGTCACCTGAAAATCAAATTGTGCTCTAATATCGTCGAAATAACGACCACTAGCCTTCCCAGACTTATTAGCAGATGGACCAATCAAAGGCCCTTCCGCTTGAATCAGCTCTCTAGTGACAGGATGGTCTGGCAAACGGAAGCCAACGGTAGCCAATCCTGAATTAATCCATCTAGGGACTTTATAATTAGCTTTTAAAATGATAGTCAAAGGTCCAGGCAAAAAAGCATCATACAATTGTTTCAAATACTTGGGTTGCTCTTTTGAATAGGACAAGATATCCTCATAAGAAGCGACATTCAAATTCATGGCTTTATCTCTAGGACGATTTTTTAGCTCATAAACATGGTCAACAGCTTGCTCATCTAAAGCCCTAGCAAATAGACCATAAACAGTCTCTGTAGGAAGGACAACTGCTCCACCATCAGCCAAGATTTCTCTTAACACTTTATTACTTTTCATCATCCATCACGACCATTCTATCTTGTCCAAATTGGTCCTTAAGGACACGCACATGCTTATCTGGAAAATGTTGGGATAAGAGTTTCTTCAAATCCTGACCTTGCTTATAGCCAATTTCAAAGTAGAGCTTTCCTTTTGGAGTTAAATACTTCGTTACATCCTCAATAATCTGTCTATAAATGGCAAGGCCATCTTCATCAGCAAACAGGGCCATCTTGGGCTCGCTAGCCAAGACATTGATACCAACTTCGTTCTTATCATTTTCAGAAATATAGGGAGGATTTGACACAATGATATCAAAACTACCAGAAAGATTTTCGAAAACATCCGATTGCACAAAGCTAATGTCTACCTGATTTAGTTTAGCATTTTCTTTAGCAAGTACTAAGGCATCAGCTGACAAGTCACTAGCTGTTACTTGCCAAGAGGGGCAACTCTTTTTCAGGGATAGCGAAATAGCACCACTCCCAGTTCCGATATCAAGAATCTTGAGCTCTGAGCTAGGGTTTTCCGCTAATATCAAATCCACTAGTTCCTCAGTTTCAGGACGTGGAATCAAGACACGCTCATCAACCTGAAAACGCAAGCCATGAAAATCTTCATAACCCAAAATATACTGAGCAGGCTTGTGATTCTTTAGTTGGCTGAATACATAAGCTAACAACTCTGCATCTTCATCTGAAACTTCTTGACGCAATTGAAGAACAAAATGAGTCAAGTCCCATTGCTTCAAACCACGATAAACGAAGGAAAGGGCCTCTGGCTCTTCGCCAACAGCATCAAGCTGCTTCTCATAGTCAGCAAGGACATCCGCTAAAATCATTTGTTAAGCTCTTCCAATTTTTGCGTTTGATCATAAAGAACCAAGGCATCCACAACTTCATCTAATTTACCAGCTAGAATTGTATCAAGCTTTTGAAGGGTCAAACCAATACGGTGATCCGTTACACGGTTTTGTGGGAAGTTGTACGTACGGATACGCTCTGAACGATCCCCTGTACCAACAGTAGATTTACGCTCAGCATCTTGTTCATCTTGAGCAATCTGTGCAAAGTGGTCCGCAACACGCGCACGAATAATCTTCATAGCTTTATCACGGTTCTTCTGTTGTGTACGTTCTTCTTGCATCTCTACTTTAATTCCAGTAGGAATGTGAACCATACGAACCGCAGTCGCAACCTTATTGACGTTCTGACCACCGGCACCAGAAGCGTGATAGATATCGACACGAAGGTCCTTAGGATCAATTTCGTACTCTACTTCTTCAACTTCTGGCATAACCAAAACAGTTGCTGTAGAGGTATGAACACGACCTTGACTTTCAGTCACAGGCACACGTTGCACACGGTGTGCTCCTGATTCATATTTGAGTTTAGAATATACGGATTGCCCTGAAACCATGGCAACCACTTCTTTGATACCACCGACACCATTATAAGAGGCTTCCATAACCTCAAAGCGCCAACCTTGTGTTTCTGCGTATTTTTGGTACATAGCTAGAAGATCACCCGCAAACAAGGTAGCTTCATCACCACCTGCAGCCCCACGAATTTCGAGGATAATATTCTTGTCATCATTAGGGTCTTTTGGCAAAAGAAGAATTTTCAAACGTTCCTCATACTCTTCTTTAGCGGCTTTGGATTCTTTAAGTTCTTCCTTAGCCATTTCTTCAAAGTCAGGATCACCACTTGCTTCCTTAATCATCTCTTCAGCATCTGAGATACTTTGGATGACTTGCTTGTACTCACGGTAAGCTGTCACAGTTTCACGAGTATTTGCTTCTTCACGTGACAACTCCATGAAGCGTTTAGTGTCTGAAACGACTTCAGGGTCACTAAGCAATTCACCCAATTCCTCATAACGGTCTTCAACCGCTTGTAACTGATCATAAATATTCATCTGTTATCTTTTCTCCTTATTATAACTAATAGTCATTTTTAGTCCTTATTCAAAGGGATTATGTTTTCGTGAGGTGGATTAAACCAGTGCTTTCGGCAAACAGAGATATAACTCTCGTGTCCTCCAATTTGAACTTGTGCTCCCTCATAAACTGGCTTACCATCTTCCATACGAAGAACCATGGTTGCCTTTCTCGAGCAATAATGACAAATGGTCTTAATCTCATCAATCTTATCAGACAAAAGTAAAAGGTATTTAGAACCTTCAAAGAGATTGTTCTGAAAATCATTTTTGAGACCAAAAGCCATCACTGGGATATCTAACTCATCAACAATTCTTGCCAAATCATAGACATTCGCACGGGTCAAAAACTGAGCCTCATCAACTAAAACACAGTACGGTCGTGGATCCATATTAGCAATGTAACCAAAAATATCCGTATCATCACCAATAGGATATGCCTTCCGTTTCATGCCAATACGACTAGAGATATAGCCAACCCCATCGCGATTATCCAAACAACTGGTCAACAATACTACTGGTTTTCCTTGTTCTTCGTAATTATAGGCAACCTTAAGAATTTCAATGGATTTCCCAGAATTCATAGTGCCATAGCGAAAATAAAGTTGTACCAAACCAGTCTCCTCTAAAATATGTATTGTACTTATTTTATCATAATTCTAAGCGTAAAAGGGAGGGAGACTGAACAATTTTTGAAAAAAGTTCGCCTCACTCCCTTATTTGAAAGTTCTATAATGAAGTT
>DOTL01000063.1 GCA_003521145.1 Streptococcus sp.
TTTGGTTACCCTGTTTGAAGATTATAATTTCAAGCAAAATCAACGCATCCATAAAGGGTTTGGCTAATGTGCTGACACACTTGAAAGCTTATTTGATTAACATTCTTCAACTCTACTTGAGTGTTTACACATAATTATTGACAGTATCCTGTAAAACCCTTACGAATTATAATTAATTGTAAAGAAATGATTAAATTATAACAAAAGTGTGTCAAATTTTAAAAATACGTAGCAAATATATAATGTTTTTTTCAGAAAACTATTGCAATATTTTGAAATCACGGTAGTATATTAGACGGTGAAGAAAATAGGTTAATAAATTGTTAACCAAGAGGGAGAAAGTGTAAATGAAAGTCAATCCATTTAAAACAACATTGTATTCAAGCGTTTTGCTTGCAGGACTCGCGGCTACAAGTGTAGCAGCTGCGGATGAAGCTAATGATGTAACAGCAACTACTGATACTGATGCAACCGTATCAAATACGGCTGCAGAATCAAGTGCTAATCTTGTTAAAACAACAGGTGACGCAGCAGTTGTTACTACAGTACCTGGAACAGAAGAAAAAACTACTACTAAAACAGATACTACTGTAAAAACAACAACTAAAGCTATTGCTGAAGTTTAAAATCCTGACTTCGATAACGCTGTTGAAGCCGCAACAACGACTGCAGCAGCATCAAAAGATTCTGCTGATATTAAAGCTGTCCAAGATCAAGCGGCTAAAGATGCTCAAGAAACTTCAAATACAGTTGTTTCTGAAAATAAATTGACTCGTGAAGAAGCTGATGCAGCTCTTACATCTGCTAAAGCAAATGTTGCTGCAACAGGAGGATTCACAGCTACAGAAGAAGCAGGTGTTAAACACACTAGCGTCGAAGCTGCTAACAATGACAACAAAGTTCAAACAACAGCTTTGACAACCGCGGTTTCAGAATATAAACAAAAACTTACAGATTACAAGACACAATTGGACAAATACTACCAAGATGTTCTTGCTTATGCTGCTTGGGAAAAATCATACAAAGAGTACACTGGTGGAACAACAGCTCGTCTTTTGACAAAAGGCTTGGCTGAAAATGCCACTGGCTTGATTTATAAAACAGAATCTGATGCTACTATGACTGTTGAAAATTCAGCAGGTTCTGTTGACTACTTGGATAAAACAATCCAATCAGGTCACACAGTAGATGAAATTCTTGAACAATTCAACACATCTCGTTACATTCCAAGTGACTTCAGTGCAGCTAACGGTACACAGTACACTATCAATGCTGATGGTGGTGAATACACTGAAGATGTATAGTTGAAGATGGCTACAGGTCAAACATTGACTGTAACATACAACAACCTAAACGGAACATCATTCAATGGTACTCCAGTTAAGAAAATTATTGCAACTTATACTTTGGTAGAAACACCAAGTACAGATGGTTCAGCCATTGTTAAGTTATACCACGATCCAACTAAGACACTTTTCATTAGTTCACAAATTGACGACACTAACAAAAAACATCACGTTAAGATGAACTTGAACTTCTTTGATTCTGAGTCATCAGTGACACCACTTGACTTGTCTAAGAACGGATCAGTTTTGAGTATCTCATCACTTAATCACTGGAACACTGAGCTTGTAAACCACATTGAAAAAGTTAGTTTGAATGGTAATGAATACGTTCAAATTCCTGGTTCACCTATTACTTTGCATGAGGATGGTTATGCTTATGCAACAAACGATAACGAATTTGTGGCTAACGGTTCACGCTTTAACAGTGACCCAACAGTGGATCCAACAACTGGTGAAGTTACAGATGAAGGTTGGGATGCAATTAACCCAGACGGCACACCTCGTACGAAGAATGCCTACTATGGTGCTGCTGCAGCAATCTTCAAGGGTGAACCAATGGGCTTCTTCATCGTAAGCGGAAATAACCTTAACGTTCCAACTGCTTACTGGTTCGCAACTAACTCAACAGTAGTTGTTCCTGAATTGCCAGAAGAACCAAACAAACCAGTTCTTCCAAACACTGTTTCAGCAAAAGTTACTTACCACAAAAACTTTGTATCTGTTGAAGAAACAACTGAGAAACCAAAACCTCAAGTACCAACAACTCCAACAGAACCTACACCAAGTAAACCTGTAACACCAACATCAGTACCTGTAAAAGAAGAAGCTCCAGCTCTCTTCCAGCTACTGGTGAAAAATCAACAGCAGCTTCTGCAGCAGCAGGTGCAGCTATGGTGACATCAGCTTTGGCCTTGTTCGGTATTTCAACTTATAAACGTAAACACTAAGATAATACATAAAAAAGCTAGGAAAATGTCCTAGTTTTTTTAGTTTGGAAAAATCAAGTTAGCTATAAATAGGAAAGATGAAAATTTCTGACATTTACTGAAATTACTTGATTTCGACTGAAAAAAGAAAAATAGACATACATTTTCTAATTTTTTTCAAAACCGAAACTAAAGACTATATTATAAGCTTTTATCAATAGTTAACTATGTGTAAAATAAGGGTTAAAATATTATTTTCAAAAAATATGAAATAAATTAATTGACAAAAATTATAATACAGTATAATAGATTGTGCTAGGAAGAGTTTGTTTTTTTGGCAGGGTGAGTCCCTAGTCAAAAAGGACTAGCTTAGAATCTGGAATTCTAAGTTATCAAATTCCAATGTTTCATTGTGATGATTTGAAAAAGAGAAGATTTAAACAGCAAAAAATTAGATTAATCGATTTAAAACATCAGCATCATCGTAGCGGAAGCTAGCGGTATTTTTAATCCGTGTAGAGCAAACGACAGATTCAAAAACAGCAGAATCGGTAGAGACTAATCTTCAAAAGCGAAGAGGGAAAGAAAATAAAGCAGTAACTGCTAATATACCTATCAGAAGGTGGACTAAACCTAATGACTGATAGGTGGTATGTTTTGAGAGTGGCCTTTTTTAGCCAATACTCTTCTAGGAAATAGTATCTTGTAAGCAGTATGACGTTCTGCGTAAAGAAGCTAGAGGGAAAGTTCTTCAGATTGACTGACTATCAATCACAAGATACTCTTAACTAGAAATCATTTTGGACCAACACGGTTTTGCGTTTGTTGGTATTGAACTACACCTAGAGAAATGGTGGTTCAATGTTAGTAAATAAAGACTTTAACTTGTAAAAGTCTAAAAATTGTTTTATCTCATTATCAACTGAGGGATTAAGTTTTTAGTGGGATTGAGGAACAAAAGGGTGATAAGCATATTGGGATGATGCTTCAGTGACGAAATTTGACCAGATGTTTGTGAGAGCATCTGTCTGTGCTACAATAACTATTTTTAATGGTTATGTGGGATAGAAACTGTTTTCAAGATCCTGATTCCTAGGAAAATTGTGGGATTTTCCTTGAATAATTGAGATTTTTGAAAAGAGATCAAATGGACTGAGTGGCACTTGTATCCCAAGGTAAGCAATACACCTATAAACCTAAGTTTCCATACAGCAGGGAGCAAGTTTCAGTTTGAATGGGGGACGCATCTAGAGTAATCTAGATGTTTTTTTATTTTGTGAATTCTTTTACGAATAGGTAAGAGAGTGCACGAAGGAGAGAGTCATGTTAATTGCAAAAAATCAGGAGGGAGACCTCGTTTCAGCTCTAGAAACTAGTTTAAATCGTGAGGAAACCTATTGCTGTCCTGGCTGTCAGGGAGTTGTCCTATTGAGGCATGGTCAAGTCATGAGTCCACATTTTGCTCATAAATCTTTGCAGGATTGTCAGTTTTTCTCCGAAAATGAATCGGCCCAACATTTATCCCTTAAGGCAGCCTTATATAAATATTTGGTTAATCATGGTGAAAAAGTAAGTATTGAAAAGGTTTTGTATGAGATGGGGCAAATTGCAGATTTATTTGTTGGCGATTCCCTGGCTCTAGAAGTTCAGTGTTCTCGTTTATCCCAGCAACGTTTGAGAGAGAGGACACGTGCCTATCATCAAGCTGGTTACGAAGTGCGTTGGTTTTTGGGTGAGGAACTCTGGTTGAATGGACGTTTAACAGACTTACAGCGGGACTTTCTCTATTTTACGGCTAAGATAGGATTTCACCTATGGGAGCTTGATTGGAAGCGAGAGGAAATTAGACTTAAGTATCTCATTTATGAGGATATTTTTGGGAAAGTCTATTATTTAATTAAGGCTTGGCCGTTAACCGAAAATCTCATGACAGTTCTGCGTTTTCCTTATCAAGCAGAGCAGGTTGAGACTTATCAAGTGACTCAGCGAAAGAAGGTCTCACATGTGATTCAACGAGAATTAATGGGGAAAAATCCAAGATGGATGAGAAGGCAGGAGGAGGCTTATCTTAAGGGGATGAATTTGTTAAGTTTGTCCGATCAGGATTTTTTTCCACAGGTGCGGTTTCCTGAGTCTAAGCATGGATTTGTCCAAATTAGATTATCTATTGATGGTTTTGAAAAGCTTTTCATGCAGTATTATCGAAAAAGGGATTTTTCTTACAAGCAAACCCTGTGCCCTCCCAACTTTTATGCTAAAATAGTAAATTATAGACACAATTAAGGAGAACAATATGTCAGACAATCGTATTCATTTAGAAGAAAAATACACATGGGATTTGACAACCATTTTTGCGACAGATGCAGATTGGGAGACTGAATATGAAAGCATTGTTCAGGATTTGAAGAAGGCTAGTTCTTTTGCTGGTCACCTCTTGGACTCAGCCAAGAATTTGCTTGAGGCAACAGAACTTTATATGAGTTTGATGCGTCGTTTGGAAAAAATCTACGTTTATGCGTCAATGAAAAATGACCAAGATACAACGGTAGGTCTTTACCAAGAGTACAATGCCAAAGCTTCAAACCTATACTCACAGTTGAGTGAAGCCTTTGCCTACTTTGAGCCTGAATTTATGGCCTTGGATGATAAGAAATTAGCTGAATTTAAAGAACAAGAGCCGGGTCTTGGACTTTATGATCACTATTTCGAACGTCTTTTGGCAAACAAGGACCATGTTCTTTCTCAAGAAGCTGAAGAGCTCTTGGCAGCGGCCGGTGATATCTTCAACGGTCCAACGGATACCTTCAATGTCTTAGATAATGCTGATATCCTCTTCCCATGGGTATCAGATGGTCAAGGGGATGTGGTTGAGTTGACACATGGTAACTTTATTACCCTCATGGAAGCTAAGGACCGTGACATTCGTAAGGAAGCTTATGAAGCGATGTATGGTACTTACGAGCAGTTCCAACATACCTATGCACAAACTCTACAAGGCGTTGTTAAGGTTCACAATTACCAAGCCAAAGTTCGTCACTATAATTCGGCATGTCATGCAGCACTTGCGGCTAACTTTATTCCAGAGAGTGTTTATGACTCACTCTTGGAATCAGTGAACAAGCATTTGCCACTTTTGCACCGTTACCTTGATTTGCGTAAGAAGGTCTTGGGGCTTGACGAGCTCAAGATGTATGACGTTTATATACCACTTTCTGAGACTGAAACTGCTCTTACTTATGAAGAATCCCTCAAGAAGGCAGAAGAAGTCTTGGCAATCTTTGGTGAAGAGTATAGTAAAGGGGTTCATGCAGCCTTTACGGAACGTTGGATTGACGTTCACCCTAACAAAGGAAAACGTTCAGGTGCCTACTCAGGTGGTGCCTATGATACCAATGCTTTCATGCTTTTGAACTGGCAAGATACTTTGGACAATCTCTTTACCTTGGTTCACGAGACTGGTCATAGTTTGCATTCAACGTTCACACGTCAGACTCAACCATATGTTTACGGAGATTACCCAATCTTCTTGGCGGAAATTGCGTCTACAACCAATGAGAATATCTTGACGGAAACGCTTCTTAAAGAGGTTAAAGATGACAAGACACGTTTTGCTATTCTTAACCACTATTTGGATGGTTTCAAGGGAACTGTCTTCCGTCAAACACAATTTGCTGAGTTTGAACATGCTATCCATGAAGCAGATGCATCTGGTCAAATATTGACAGCGGACTTCATGAATAAACTTTACGCAGACCTCAATGAGAAATACTACAACCTTAAAGCTGAGGATAACTACGAAATTCAGTTTGAATGGGAACGTATTCCGCATTTCTACATGAATTACTATGTTTACCAATACGCTACGGGTTTTGCAGCAGCAAGCTACTTGGCTGAAAAAATTGTTCACGGTACTGAAGAAGATAAAGAAGCCTACCTTACTTACCTTAAGGCGGGAAGCTCAGATTATCCTTTGGAAGTCATCAAGAAAGCTGGTGTTGATATGACCAATACCGACTATTTGGATGCTGCCTTCAAAGTTTTTGAAGACCGTCTTGTTGAATTGGAAGCCTTGGTTGAAAAAGGTGTTAACCTTTCCTAAAAAGAAGTTACTATATGAGAGAATTATTCTGAATAAGAGTGGTTCTTTTTATGTCTAAAACGAACATTTACAGAATGTAAGTCCTAATTGATATGGAAAATTACTAATGAGCATATTTATAGCCCATGATTTATATTTGTGATAGAATAAAAACCTAACGTTTTATAATTGATAAGTGAATAATGTTCAGAAATAGAAAGTAGGTTTTTATGAAAACAACCAATCGTTATCTTGTAGCAACGTGTGGTGTCTTACTCCATCTCATGTTGGGGTCTACCTATGCTTGGAGTATCTATCGTAATCCTATTATGGCCCAAACTGGCTGGGATCAATCTTCAGTTTCTTTTGCCTTTTCATTGGCCATCTTTTGTCTTGGTTTTTCTGCAGCCTTCATGGGACGTTTGGTTGAAAAATTTGGTCCTAGAGTGACTGGAAGTATGTCGGCTGTTCTCTATGCCGGAGGTAACATTCTAACGGGAGTTGCCATTGCTCAGGGAGAGCTGTGGATGCTTTATCTTGGTTACGGTATTCTTGGTGGTCTAGGACTGGGTGTGGGGTATATTACGCCTGTTTCAACCATCATTAAGTGGTTCCCTGATAAGCGTGGACTTGCGACTGGCCTTGCCATCATGGGCTTTGGATTTGCCTCACTGCTAACCAGTCCTATTGCCCAATATCTGATTCAGGCACGTGGCGTTGAGCAGACCTTTTATATCTTGGGGGTCGTTTATTTTGTTGTTATGCTTTTTGTCTCACAATTCATTAAACGACCAAGTGTAGAGGAAGCACAACTGTTGGCTGACAAGAGTCCAAACCGTCAAGCTGCTGATTTGAGCAAGGGAGTTACGGCTAATGAGGCCCTGAAATTGTCAACTTTCTACTGGTTGTGGCTTATTTTGTTTATCAATATTTCATGTGGCTTAGCCCTTGTCTCTGCTATTTCTCCAATGGCTCAAGATATGGTTGGGATGTCAGCGGAATCAGCGGCAGTTGTTGTCGGTGTTATGGGACTCTTTAATGGTTTTGGCCGTCTTCTGTGGGCAGGCTTGTCGGATTATATAGGTCGTCCGAAGACCTTTATCCTCCTCTTTGTGGTTAATATTGTTATGGCCATCCTCCTAATTGTCCTGCAAGTTCCATTTGTCTTTGTGGTTGCGATGGCTGTTCTGATGACTTGCTACGGGGCAGGCTTCTCCTTGATTCCTCCATACCTTAGCGATATCTTTGGGGCAAAGGAGTTGGCTACCCTTCATGGTTATATTTTGACTGCCTGGGCGATTGCAGCCTTGGTAGGGCCAATGCTCTTATCTGTAATCTACGAATTGACAAAATCATACCAGATGACCTTGCTTGTTTTCATTTCTCTTTACGTGGTGGCTTTGGGTATTTCTTACCTCTTGAAAAAGAAGGTTATTCGTCAAGTAGACTAATGATAATGATTTGATTTATACATAAGAAAAATCTCTAGCACTCGCTTGGGATTTTTTATATAATAAAACACATGGTTAAATCATATAGTAAAAACGCAAATCACAACATGCGCCGTCCGGTAGTCAACAAGGATATCGTAGACTACATGCGGACGCATCTTCAGGAAAATAAAGGGCATTTGGCTGAACTGGAGGCCTTTGCTCGTAAGGAAAATATTCCAATTATCCAGCACGAAGTTGTTTCTTATTTCCGATTTTTGTTACAGACCTTGCAGCCTAAGAAAATCCTTGAGGTAGGAACAGCTATTGGTTTTTCAGCCCTTCTTATGGCTGAATATGCGCCTGATGCTCAGATTACGACGGTTGATCGTAATGAAGAAATGATTGGCTTTGCCAAGGAAAATCTAGCCAAGTATGACAGCCGCAAACAAATTACCTTAGTTGAAGGTGATGCAGCAGAAGTTTTGCAGGATCTGGATACCGATTATGATTTTGTCTTTATGGATTCAGCCAAGTCAAAATATATCGTTTTTCTACCTGAAATCTTAAAACGTCTCAAGGTTGGTGGTGTCATTGTCTTTGATGATATCTTCCAAGGGGGGGATATTGCCAAAGACATCATGGAGGTTCGCCGTGGTCAGCGTACGATTTATCGTGGCTTGCATCGTCTTTTTGATGCGACCTTAGATAACCCGGGTTTGACTGCTAGTTTGGTCCCTATGAGTGACGGACTTCTTTTGCTTCGGAAAAATTCTGAAAATATTATCTTGCCAGATTAAGCATTATTTAAGTAAGTGTGGTATAATATCAAAGTTATTGACAATTTAAGGAGTTGATAGAATGGCTAAAGAAAATGAAAACCTTGAGTCAACAGAAGAAACTGTTGAAGAGGTTGTAGCAAACAAAGACGCAGAACAAGAGCATCTTGATCGCCAAAAAGAAGAAGAGGAAAGTATCGCCCTCGCCAGCGAAAAAGCAAAGGGAAAAGCTAAACGTGCTAAAACTAAAAAGACACGTGATGCAGGTAAACCAAGCTCAGGTGGTTGCTTCCTTGGAGGTCTTGCCCTTGTAGCTGTTTCAGCCCTCGTTGGTGCAGGTATTACGTATGTTTCTCTAGGTAACGAAACAACTGAAGAAACTACTTTGGTATCTATGAAGGGTGATACTGTTACTGTTGGTGATGTTTTTGATTCACTTAAAGGTAGCAGCCAAACACAGCAAAGTGTTTTGAGTGCAACTTTGCAAAAGGCTCTTGAAAAAGAATATGGTAGCAAGGTTAGCAAAGAAGACGTTGACAAAGCTTATAAGCAAGCTTCAGAACAATACGGAGATCAATTCTCACAAGTCCTTGCAGCCTATGGTCAAACAGAAGAGTCATACCGTACTCAAATCCGTACACAAAAATTGGTTGAGTACGCTGTTAACCAAGCCGCACAAAAAGATTTGACGGAAGCAAATTATAACGCTGCTTATGATAACTACACACCAAATACAGAGGTGCAAGTGGTTTCAACTACTGATAAAGCAGTGGCAGATAAAGTAGACTCTGAAGCTAAGGCAGAAGGAGCAGATTTCTCACAAATAGCTAAAGATAACAGCTTAGAAGTGACTTCTAAGACAGTTAATTCAGCTTCTCAAGACTTCTCAGCAGATGTTTTGACAGCAGCCTTCAAACAAGATGCCAATGCTGTTTCTGACGTAGTGACTGTTTCAAACAGCTCAACTGGTGCTGCAACTTACTATATCGTCAAAACTGTTTCAAAATCTGAGAAAAATGCAGATTGGAAAAACTATAAGGATGATTTGACTAAGGTTATCATCAATGGTAAGAAATCTGATACTAACTTTACTAACTCAGTGATTGCCAAGTTCCTTAAGAAATACAATGTTAAAGTTGTAGACAAGGCCTTCAGCGCAATTATTGACAAGTATGTGACTGGTTCTGGGGCTTCATCAAGTTCATCATCAAGCTCTAGCAAATAAATCACAAGATAGAGTTGATAATGCTATTATCAGCTTGACCTAAGACCTAAAACACGTTAAAATGGAGAGTGGCTGAAAGTTCTAATATCATGACATTTTTAGCCTTCCCTTTGAGATTGGTAATCATCGCTTCTGATACAGAAAAATGGCGGTCGCTGCGAGCCATGGACGAATCTGGTTACATGCTACTCAAAGTTCACAATTAAAGACAAATAAGAATGACAAGTTCATTGAATGAAGGTGGTACCGCGGTTCACGTCGCCCTTCGTTTAGTGGTCTTGTCTTTTATTCTTTGGGTATCTCCCTGTGTGTCGCTATTGACTATGTGGAAATGCTCGAGGATAGCTCAAAATAAACAACAATTAATTAAGGAGAAACAATGAAACAACTTACTTCAGCACAAATTCGTCAAATGTGGCTTGATTTCTGGAAATCAAAAGGTCACGCTGTTGAACCATCAGCTAACTTGGTTCCAGTTAACGATCCAACCCTTCTTTGGATTAACTCAGGGGTTGCCACTTTGAAAAAATACTTTGATGGCTCTGTGATTCCTGAAAATCCACGTATAACCAACTCACAAAAGGCTATCCGTACCAACGATATCGAAAACGTTGGTAAGACAGCTCGTCACCACACAATGTTTGAAATGCTTGGTAACTTCTCGGTTGGTGACTACTTCCGTGACGAAGCTATCGAATGGGGTTATGAGCTTTTGACAAGCCCAGAGTGGTTTAATTTTCCAAAAGACAAACTTTACATGACTTACTATCCAGATGATAAAGATTCATACAACCGTTGGATTGCTTGCGGTGTTGATCCTAGTCATTTGATTCCAATTGAAGATAACTTCTGGGAAATAGGTGCTGGACCTTCAGGACCAGATACTGAAATCTTCTTTGACCGTGGAGGAGACTTTGACCCTGACAATATTGGTATCCGTTTGCTTGAAGAAGATATTGAAAACGACCGTTACATTGAAATTTGGAACATCGTTTTGTCACAATTCAACGCAGATCCAGCTGTTCCACGTTCAAAATACAAGGAACTTCCTAATAAAAACATTGATACGGGCGCAGGTCTTGAACGTCTTGTAGCCGTGATGCAAGGGGCCAAAACAAACTTTGAAACAGACCTCTTCATGCCTATCATTCGTGAAATCGAAAAAATGTCTGGTAAAACTTACGATCCAGATGGTGACACAATGAGCTTCAAGGTTATTGCTGACCACATTCGTTCATTGGCTTTTGCCATCGGCGATGGTGCCCTTCCAGGCAATGAAGGTCGTGGTTATGTCCTTCGTCGTCTCCTCCGTCGTGCTGTAATGCATGGTCGTCGTCTCGGCATTTCTGACGCTTTCTTGTACAAACTTGTTCCAACTGTTGGTCAAATCATGGAAAGCTATTACCCAGAAGTTCTTGAGAAGAAAGACTTTATTGAGAAGATTGTTAAACGTGAAGAAGAAACCTTTGCACGTACCATCGATGCAGGTTCAAGTATGCTTGACGAGCTTCTTGCTAACCTTAAGAAATCTGGTAAAGATACGCTTGAAGGTGAAGATATCTTTAAACTTTACGATACTTATGGATTCCCAGTGGAATTGACAGAAGAGTTGGCTGAGGATGAAGGCTTCAAGATTGACCATGAAGGCTTCAAAGCTGCCATGAAAGAGCAACAAGACCGTGCGCGTGCTAGCGTGGTTAAAGGTGGTTCTATGGGTATGCAAAATGAAACCCTCGCTAACATCACTGAACCATCTGAGTTCTTGTATGAAGCGGAAACTGCTGAAAGCCGTTTGAGCGTAATCGTTGCTGATGATGCTCGTCACGATAGTGTTAACTCTGGTCAAGCCCTCCTTGTCTTTGAACAAACACCATTCTACGCTGAAATGGGTGGACAAGTAGCAGACCACGGTACAATCTCAGATGCAGCTGGTACAGTCGTTGCGCGTGTTGTTGATGTTCAACGTGCACCAAATGGACAAGCCCTTCACACTGTTGAAGTTGAAGGTGAACTTGTTGTAGGAGCTAACTACAAACTTGAAATTGACCACACACGTCGTCACCGTGTTATGAAGAACCACACAGCGACTCACCTCTTGCACGCTGCCCTTCATAACATCGTTGGTGATCACGCTGTTCAAGCTGGTTCTCTTAACGAACAAGAATTCTTGCGTTTCGACTTCACTCACTTTGAGGCAGTAACTCCAGAAGAATTGCGTGCTATCGAAGAACAAGTCAACGAAGAAATCTGGAAAGCTACTCCAGTAACAACTATTGAAACAGACATTGACACTGCTAAATCAATGGGAGCTATGGCTCTCTTTGGTGAAAAATATGGTAAGAATGTTCGTGTCGTTTCAATCGGTGATTACTCTGTTGAGCTTTGTGGTGGTACACACGTTGTCAACACTGCTGAAATCGGTATGTTCAAGATTGTCAAAGAAGAAGGTATCGGTTCAGGAACACGTCGTATTTTGGCAGTGACATCACGTGAAGCTTACCTTGCTTACCGTGAAGAAGAAGATGCCCTCAAAGCAATCGCAGCAACACTTAAGGCTCCACAATTGAAAGAAGTGCCTAACAAGGTTGCTAGCCTTCAAGAGCAATTGCATGCCCTTCAAAAAGAAAATGCTACTCTTAAAGAAAAAGCAGCAGCTGCAGCAGCTGGTGATGTCTTCAAAGATGTTAAAGAAGCTAACGGTGTTCGTTACATCGCTAGCCAAGTAGAAGTTTCTGACGCAGGTGCTCTTCGTATCTTTGCTGACCAATGGAAACAAGCAGACTACTCTGATGTCCTTGTCCTTGCAGCTCACATTGGCGAAAAAGTTAATGTCCTTGTAGCAAGCAAGTCTAAAGATGTTCATGCAGGTAATGTTATCAAGGCTCTCGCACCAATCGTATCAGGTCGTGGTGGTGGTAAACCTGATATGGCCATGGCCGGTGGTAGCGATGCCAATGGTATCCAAGATTTTCTTTCAGCAGTAGCAGAACAGCTTTAAGATGCGATACAATAAAAGAAACTCGAAAAGGTAGGATGAAAATCCTATCTTTTTTCTTTGTAAGTATTATTGAAATTGATGATTGTTTTCATTTCATAATTGAAATAGTGAATACTGGGTGATATACTATTACAAATCATAAAAATTATAATAGTTTCAAGTAAAAGGGAGCTAGCGATGTTTGGACAAGACTTTGGTCATCAGTTAAGATAGTTGAGATTAGCACAAGGATTCACTAAAGAAAAATTTTGTGAAGGGGATGAGGTTTTATCAGTACGACAATTGACACGTATAGAAACAGGGAAGTCTCAACCTAAATTAGAAACCTTAGAGCACTTGGCAAGACGTCTGAATATATCTTTATCGGAATTGCTTGGAGAGAGGGCTATAGGCTCAAAGTTGCCGGTAGAATACCTCAATCTCAAATATCAATTGATGCATGCGACTAGTCTAGATAAGCCAAATAACCTAATGAAACTAGACGAAAAGCTGAGTAAAATTATTGATATCTATTATGATGATTTGCCAGCTGATGAACAGACTGTTGTTGATATCTTACAGTCAAAACTTTACTCATATATTTCAAAGACACACCAAAAATTTGGCATGAGCATTTTGGAGAAGAGTTTATCATCATTATGTGAGAAAAGGGTATACACTATCAATGATCTACTACTTATAGAACTATATCAAATTTCGGTAGGAGATGGTGATAGTATGCGGTCAGATGGGTTCAGTGAAGGGACTTTTTATGCCATTTGTAGAAATCTTATAGATAGTTATGATAATATTCCCACGGAGTATTTCTTTTTACTTAGGGATGCCTTATTAATGGTTCCAATAGTTGAATATGAACGAAAAAAGTTTCATTTATCGGAAGCAGCATTCAATCAATTGCATCGCATTATGGAGGAAACGATACTGTCAATAATTATGTGT
>DOTL01000060.1 GCA_003521145.1 Streptococcus sp.
CTACAGAAATTATAGAGCCAATTTCTGACGATGATTAATCTATAGAACAAAAAACCTCCAAAATTAATTCTGGAGGTTTTTTAACTTAAAATCTTTTTGATAACTGTTTGAAATTGAGGAAGTTGATGGATAGCAGTTCCGACAAGGATACCTAACATATTTAAGGTGATATCACCTAAATCAAAGACTCCTAAATGTCCGAAGTACTGAATGGATTCGACGGTGAAAAGGGTAAGGAGACAGAGTAGGAGATTACTCAATCGTGAAGAAAAGAGGAGTCCCATAGGGAGGAACATTAACAGGTTCATGATGGGAACGAAGTGGCTCCCCCAGTATAATTCCCGAGTGAAGGAAAGGGGATTAAGTGAGAGACCTTGGGTACCAATATTTTTCAAGAAAAGTAGGTAGAAAAGAGCAAGAAAGTAAATGAAGTAGAGTAGGAGCAGTGTCTGTTTTTTCAGTTTTCTAGTAAGAAGGAGTTTCAAAAAAGCGTAGACAAAGTAACTCAGTAGGACAATAATGACTAGGTTGAGTAAGACTTTGAAGTAGGAGCCATAATGGGCGATGTAATGAACGTACTGTTCGAGATGTCCCCTATAAAACCAATAAGACAAGCCCAGTGATAGGATTCCTAGTAAGATGTTACTCAATGTTTTTAATGTTTTTGCCACTTTGCTCCTCCATTGCATATGATGAGTACACATTATATCAAAAAAACATTTAAAGAAAGTTAAGAAATTGTAACGAGGTTTTGATAGAATAAAAGGATAAGGCAGAATCAAAGACTAAAAAAGGACTTTGAAACAGCAACTATACTTTCGACTAACAATTTAATGATTTTTGTAAATAGGCTATGAAAGCTTATAAAATAATTAAATTTTAAAAATTAGGAGTCAGCATCTTGTTTCAGGGTTATTAAAATTTTATTATATAGTAGTGAATTTTTAACATAAAAAGGAGTTCGTCTTATGAATAAAAAGGTCTTGGGGACAGCTGGAATTGCAGCACTTGCAGTTTCTGCTACAGTTGCTAAAGCTGATGAGGTAACGACAAACGATCAAGCCTCAACAACTGCATCAGTATCATCGACGGCTACACAAGCTGTCCCAACTCAAGCCCAAGTCGAAGCGGCTAGAGAACAAGACAGCGCTGCAAATCAAGCAGTATCGCAACAAGAGTCAGTAGTTGCTAATCATGAAGCAATTACCAACTAGGCTCAAGCAAATCTAGCGACAGCAGATGCTAACTTGCAAAGTCACAAACAACAGCCGATGAAGCCAGTCCAGAAACTATTGATGCCGCTCAAGGTTCAAGTAACTACTGCAGAAAATGCGGCTAAGGAAGCTAAGTCAGCAGTCGAAACAGTTCAATCAGCAGACAAACAGCAAGCTGTTGTTAATACAGATCAAGCTAATGTCAATGCTAAAGCTAGTGAAGTTGCTAATGCTCAAAAATCAGTAGATGCCGCTAAAGCAGCCCTTAATGGTTCTAGCGCTTCTGAAGCAGCTTCTAACCAAGCTAAAGCACAATCAGCTTTTGATGCTGCAACAGCAGCTGAGAAAAAAGCTCAAGAAGAATTGGTGGCCGCTCAGGCAGCTGATAAAGAAAAAACTACTGCTATTGCAGCTAAAGAAGGGCAATTGACTGCAGATCAAAATGCAGCAAACCAAGCTAAAGCAGCTTATGAAACTGCACAAACAGTAGCTAATGAAAAGGCGGCTGCTCTTGCAGCCGGTGAAGCAGATAAGAAAAAAGCAGAATCTTCAACAACTTCAACAGCTAATGTTCGTCAAAAATTCTCAGTATCACAAGAGTATGTTAATGCCCTTAAGATTCATGAGTCTAAAACAGCGACAGCAGCAGAAATAGCTCAAGCTGAACAAGTCTTGAAGAACGTTAATAAACGTGATCGTAGTAACAATAGTTATCAAGACAATGAAGCGGATAAAAATGTTAAAATTAGTGATTTGAATAACCTTAGTGAAGCTCAAATTACAGATTTGTCATTGTATGCTTCAAGTTTGATTAACCAAATTCGTACAGCCTTTGGTACAAACTCAAACTTCTGTTTCAAAAGGTAGTATTCTTGCGGCTGACCGTGTTTCAGATGGTTATGTAGCAGATAACTGGGGTTGGGAAGCTATTACTCATAAATGACATAATAGTGCCGCCCTTGACCGTGCTGGTAAGTCATTTAATAGTGTAAGTATTGGTGAAAACCTCAATACATGGCAAGGTTTGACAGGACCATTTACACTTAACGACATTAAGAAATATGTCTATGAAGCTATGCTTGACTTCATGTTTAACGGTAATGAGTGGAACCATGCTCGTTCTATCTCTGGTCTTACAGCAGATGGTGGTGAGTCTTACATTGGAACAGACATCAGTGTTGTTGCCGGTGCCTTTAACGTTCACGTAAACAATGTCAATAAAAATTCTATCGCTTCTGATAGTAGCTTTTACACAACTAAGATTGCTAACCCATATGTAGGTAACCAATCTCAATCATCTTCAAATGCAAATCTTGCAGCTGCAAAAACAGCTTATGAAGCTGCTAAGCAAGCTAACGATCAAGCTCAAAGTGATTTAGCTAGTAAGGAAGCTGCTTCTGAGTCAGCAACTCTTAAGCTTAAGAATACTCAGTCAGAACTTGCAGCTCTTAAAGCGACTGCAAGCAAGTTGGCAGTTGCTCAGAATAACCTTTCTGAAAAACAAGCCGCCCTTGCAACTACTAAATCAGAATTGGAAAAAGCTAACGCTGCAGTTGAAAACCTTAATGCTAACGCACAAGAAAAAGCAGCAGCACTTAGCAAAGCTCAAGCAACTCTTGATGAAAAACAAGCAGAGTTTAAAACAGCTAAAGATAAACTTGCGGCAAGTTCTGCGACCTTGCAACGTTTGACAAATGCCTACAACGCTGCTAAGCAAGATACTGCTAAGAAACAAGTAGCATTGACTCAAGCTAACCAATCCTTGACAGCTGCTAAGAACCGTGTAGCAGCCCTTACAAATGCTTCAGGTAACCTAGCTAAGGCTAAAGCAGAATGTGTAACAGCCTTTGCTAAATTTACTGCGGCGAAAGCGGCTCTTTCAACTGAACGTGCGAAACTTGTTGAATTGTCTGCTAAACGCGATAAATTAACGAGCGAATACACAACTGTGCAAACAGCCTTCGATAACTATATGAAAGCTAAGGCAGACAAAGAGCGTCAAACACAATTGGCTAAAGAGTATGCTAACATCATCTCTAAAGGTCTTACACCAGTACCTGTTTATGATGTAGATGGTAAAGTTATTGCTTTCACAACACAAGAACAAGCAGCTCAAACTGTAGCTCAAGTTCCTGTAAATTATGGTCAAACAAAAGCTGAGAAACAAGCTCCTGTACAAGAAGTAGACAGCTTGCGAGAAATAGGTGAGTCAATTGCAGCAGGATTAAGTCTTGTAGGTCTCTTCATGACACTATTTGCCGTCCTTGGTTTTGTTGACAGACGTACACGTCGTAACTAATCATTATAGACAAAAAACGGCAATTACCGTTTTTAATATGTTTGAGAATCTAAAAAAGTTAAGGTCGAAACCTTAACTTTTTCGTTTTTAACCCAAGAAACGTTTGAGGAATTCCTTAGTACGTTCTTCTTTAGGATTTTCAAAGATTTGTTCTGGGCTACCTTGTTCAGCGATTACCCCTTTATCCATGAAGATGACACGGTCTGAAACATCACGTGCGAACTCCATTTCATGGGTAACGATAATCATAGTCAAACCGGTTTCAGATAGCTCCTGCATAGTCTTGAGTACTTCCCCTACCATTTCTGGGTCAAGGGCTGAAGTTGGCTCGTCAAAGAGGATAGCTTCTGGATCAACAGAGAGGGCACGGGCAATGGCCACACGTTGTTTTTGTCCACCTGAAAGTTGTTTTGGTTTAGCTTTCCAGTATTGTTCCCCCATACCAACTTTCTCCAAGTTAGCTTTGGCGATGCTTTCAGCTTCTTTGCAATCACGTTTGAGAACGGTTGTTTGAGCTACGATAGCATTTTCCAAAACATTAAGGTTTTCAAAGAGGTTGAAAGATTGGAAAACCATACCCAGTCTTCCACGATAGGTAGTGAGGTCGTAACCTTTTTCAAGGACATTGTCTCCATGATAGAGGATTTCACCACCTGAAGGTGACTCGAGTAGGTTAATAGAGCGAAGGAAGGTTGATTTCCCTGAACCTGAAGAACCAATAATTGAGACAACTTCACCCTTTTTGACACTGAGGGAGATATCTTTGAGGACTTCATTTTTTCCGTATGATTTTTTGAGGTTTTTAATTTCTAAAATCGTCTCAGTCATTAGTGAACCCCTCCTTGTGTGTAAGTATCTTGATCCAAACGGCGTTCTACATAACGCAAGATGCGTGTCACTGTGAAGGTAAGGACAAAGTAGATTGCTGCGATAACAAAGAATGTTTGGAAGTATTGATAAGTTTGGCTTGCGACAGTGTTACCTGCGAAGTAAAGTTCCACAACAGAGATAACGTTCAAAACAGAGGTATCCTTGATATTGATAACGAACTCATTACCAGTAGCTGGCAAGATGTTACGGATAACCTGTGGAAGAACAATCTTACGCATTGTTTGACCATGGGTAAATCCAAGAGCAGTTGCAGCTTCAAATTGTCCTTTATCAACAGCGAAGATACCACCACGAACGATTTCACTCATGTAGGCTCCGGTGTTGATAGAAACGATGAAGACAGCTGCTATGGTACGGTCAATATTGACACCAAAGGCCTGGGCAGTACCATAGTAGATAACCATAGATTGTACAATCATTGGCGTACCACGGAAAACTTCGATATAGACATTAAGAACCCAACCGAAGAGTTTTTGGAGCAAGGCTACAAATTTATTAGAAGCCTTAGGAGCTGTGCGGTAAACACCAATCATAAGACCGATGAAAGTACCCACAACTGTACCGATTATTGAGATAAGAAGGGTAATTCCTGTACCACGTAGGAATTGTGGCCAGTTCTTAGCGATGATAGTGCTCATCTGACTAAAAAAGTTTCCTTTTTTAGCCTCATCAGTCTTATCTGCAGGTTGGATGTCAATGATGTGATCCATCAGTTTAACACGTTCCTCTTGGCTGATTCCAGCAAGGACCTTATTGACTTGTTCCATTTGCTGGCTGTCTCCTTTACGAAGACCGACGGCCAAGGACACGTCATCGTCTGAAACTTGGAAACCACCATCTTTAAGCGTAATCATCTTATATTTTGAGCTAGCTTCTTCAGCAGTTTTGGCTTCAGGACGCTCTGAAACATAACCATCGATGATACCTGATGCAAGGGCTTGACGCATAGCCCCAAAGTCTCCCATAGCCGTTTGTTTGCTGACACCTGAGATTTGGTCAATCAAATTATAGAGATAAACCCCTTGTTGAGCTGTGATTTTAGCATCCTTGAAATCTTTGAGACTCTTAGCGTTGGCATAATCACCATCTGAGCTAACAACTATAACAGGTTCGCTTCGGTAGTAGCTATCTGAAAAGTCGATTTCTTGACGACGTTCAGCTGTTGGGCTCATACCTGCGATAATCATATCGATCTTGCCGGAAGTGAGGGCAGGAATCAAACCTGTCCAAGCTGTTTTGACTACCAAGGGTTTCTTCCCTTGAGCTTCAGCGATTTTTTTAGCGATTTGCACGTCATAACCGTTGGCATACTGTTTAGTACCTTCAATTGGAACGGCTCCGTTTGAGTTATCGTCCTGCGTCCAGTTGAAAGGTGCATAGGCAGCCTCCATACCGACACGGAGATACTCGTCTGCTTGAGCGCTTGATACTCCGCCAAAAACGAGGAGAAGCGCTGCAAAGCAGGCTACAAAAATTTTTTTCATTGAAACAATGTCTCCTATAAAAATGTCATACCTTACTATTTTACAGGAAATTAGTATTAATGACAATAAGTTGGGATTAGAAAAACAATCTCTATACCAAGATTGTCTTCAAATACAAGTTGTAATTTGATATAATAAGAAGGACGATTTGGAGCCTTAATCATTTTTGGTGTGATGAGGCTAGCATTTTAAAACGGAGATAATTATGCAAACGGCACAATTTATTATTGAATTACTAAAGGCAGTCTTTCTTGGGATTGTCGAAGGAATCACTGAGTGGCTACCGATTTCATCTACAGGTCACTTGATTTTGGTGAATGAATTCTTGAACTTGAGACAAAGTAAAGATTTCATCGATATGTTTAATATCGTTATCCAACTGGGTGCTATTCTTGCGGTTATGGTCATTTACTTTAAACGTTTGAATCCCTTCCAACCTGGTAAGACAGCACGTGAAGTGAAATTGACTTGGCAACTTTGGCTCAAGGTGGTCATTGCCTGTATTCCCTCAGCCTTCTTTGGTCTTCTTTTAGATGACTGGATGGAGGCTCATCTCAGTAATTTCTTTGTCGTAGCTATCATGTTGGTAGTCTACGGGATTGCCTTTATTTGGATTGAGGACCGCAATCGACGTGTAGATCCTAAGATAACAGATTTGGCACGCATGTCTTACAAGACAGCTTTCTATATTGGTCTTTTCCAAGTCTTGAGTATTATTCCAGGGACAAGCCGTTCAGGTGCTACTATTCTTGGGGGTATCATCGTTGGTACTAGTCGTAGCGTAGCTGCTGACTTCACCTTCTTCCTTGGTATTCCAACCATGTTTGGTTATAGTGGCCTTAAGGCAGTTAAGTACTTCATTGACGGGAATACCTTGACAGGTGGACAAGTGGCTATTCTCCTGATAGCTAGTGTGACAGCCTTTGTTGTCAGCTTGTTTGTGATTCGCTTCTTGATGAACTATATTAAGAAACATGACTTCACTGTTTTCGGAAAATACCGTATCGTGCTTGGTATTATTGTGCTTCTCTATGGAGCTGTCAAACTTATTTTCGGATAATTACTTTTAAGTAAACTGAAAAGGACTTCGATTGAAGTCCTTTTTATCTGGTTTAGAGATTATTTTTGGATAAGTTTTCCAAAGATAAGGGAAGCCAGCAACCATAGGTTAAGTCCACAAGTTAAGAAGCTAGCTAGGAGTTTCAAGAAGTCCACGACATTATGCAAGGGATACCATCCGGACAAACAGAGGATTGGAAGGATGGTAACACACATGATAGAGAAGTGGAGCAGTGATTGCTGTTTGAGCGATAAACGGTTATCGTCGTAAATGGGAGCAGTTGCTAGTATGATGAAGACAATTAGCCCCGTAAGAAAGGTAGATTTGTTTACTTGATGAGGTTGCCCCGACAAGTAGAGAGAGAAGGAGCGTCAATAAACTTGTTATTCCCCCAGCAATGCTAGCTCGTAGCCACCCTTTTTTGTAGGCAGTCATGGTCATCACATCCACGTATAGATTCACTTTTATTATACAACTTTCTGGGGGAGATGACAGGTATTAATGGAGAAATACAAGGTTTTGTTAGCATTGAGAAGTTTTTAGAAACCCTATCCTAAATAAGACGCAAACTTGCTCAGAAATTGCTATCTCTTGGCTTTTCTAGTATAATGAAATAACTACTCGTGCGAGGTTTTTTACATATGGAAATGAAACAAATAAGCGAGACAACTCTAAAAATCATGATTACCATGGAAGATCTTGAAGAACATGGTATGGAATTGAAAGATTTCTTGATTCCCCAGGAAAAAACAGAGGAATTTTTCTACACTGTCATGGATGAGTTGGACTTGCCTAATAACTTTAAAAATAGCGGGATGCTGAGCTTCCGTGTCACACCACGCAAGGACCGTGTGGATGTCTTTGTGACTAAATCAGATCTTAAGGAAGACCTTGATTTCAACGATTTGTCAGATATGGACGACAACTCAGGGCTTTCTCCAGAAGAGTTCTTCAAGGCTCTTGAAGGTAACTTTCTGGACAAGGGGGATATCGAAGCACACCATAAGCTCGAAGAACTTGAGAAGACCTTGGAAGAAGTTGATAAGGCTATGACAGAGCCTACCAAGGAAGTGGCTGAAGAAAATATTCGTGAAGACTATACCCACTATGTCTTGGCTTTCTCTGACTTTGATCAAGTAGTGACCTTTACACAAGGACTGAAGGATGTACCTGTTGAAGGTTCTGAGCTTTACAAACTTGGGGATGTCTACTATATGACAATCCTTCTTTACTTGGCTGATGAGCCTGATTATTACGCGAACAATATGTATGCGCGTTTTCTTGAATATGCGAATGTAGCAGACCGAACACGTGCCTACCTGCAAGAGCATGCAACAATTTTGATGGAAGAGGACGCCTTACCGGTACTACAAGCAACGAAATGGAGCTAAGACATGCCTTGGACCATTAACTATATATTCGTTTTGATTGGGACCTTTGTGATCGCCATTGTGGCGACTCCTTTGGTACGCTCTTTGACCTTACGTGTCGGAGCTGTTGACAATCCCAATGCAAGACGTATCAATAAAAAGCCAATGGCTAGTGCTGGTGGTCTAGCTATTTTGTTGGCTTTTGTACTAGCGACCTTGGTCTTTATGCCTATGGTTATTCATAAGGATATCTGGCATGTTTCCTACATCAGGTACATCTTGCCGGTTGTTGTAGGAGGATCTGTCGTAGCTCTGACTGGTTTCATTGATGATATCTTCGAATTAAAGCCTCTACCTAAGATGCTTGGTGTTGTCATTGGAGCTGTCATCGTTTGGGCTTTTACAGACTTCCGATTTGATAGCTTTAAGATTCCATTTGGTGGTCCCATGATTCATTTTGGGCCGGTCTTGACTTTGATTTTAACGGTGTTATGGATTGCGGCCATCACCAATGCCATTAATCTGATTGATGGTTTGGATGGCTTAGTTGGAGGGGTTTCTATCATTTCTCTTATGACTATGGGGGTGATTTCTTATTTCTTCCTCTATGACACTGATATTTTCTTGACCATGACCATCTTTGTCTTGGTGGCTGCTATTATGGGATTTTTCCCTTATAATTATCATCCAGCGATTATCTATCTAGGTGATACGGGGGCGCTCTTTATTGGCTTTATAATTGGTGTCTTGTCATTGCAAGGGTTGAAAAATGCGACAGCAGTGGCTGTTTTGTCACCTGTTATTATTCTTGGAGTGCCTATTGTTGATACAGTGGTGGCTATTGTCCGCCGTAAGTTGTCAGGGCGCCCAGCCATGGAAGCCGACAAGATGCATTTGCATCATCGTCTCCTAGCTATGGGCTTCACTCATCGAGGAGCGGTTCTGGTGGTTTATGCCATCGCTATCCTCTTTTCATTGATTGCCCTCCTGTTAAACGTTTCTAGTCGTCTCGGCGGTATTCTCTTGCTCTTGAGTTTACTTCTGGGAATGGAAATTCTGATTGAAGGGCTTGAGATTTGGGGAGTTGGTCGAACACCTCTCTTCAACCTCCTGAAATTTATCGGGAATAGTGATTATCGCCAAGCAACCCTGTTAAAATGGAAGCAAGGGCGAAAAAATTAAACATTTGAAAAGCCAACTAATGGCTTTTTTGTTATAATGATTCTAATTAAGGAAAATGGAAGTTCTCTTTTTATTTTCCAGAAAATAGCAAGACTTTTTTTAAAAACTAATGCAAATTAGCGAGCGACTGCTCGCTGTATATATGAAAAAGGAGTATATAATGTCTGTACTTGAAATCAAAAATCTTCATGTTTCTGTTGAAGATAAAGAAATCTTGAAGGGTCTTAATTTGACTCTTAAAACTGGTGAGATTGCTGCTATCATGGGTCCTAACGGAACTGGTAAATCTACTCTTTCAGCTGCTATCATGGGTAATCCAAACTATGAAATCACAGAAGGGGACATCCTTTTTGATGGTGAAAGTATCCTTGACTTGGAAGTTGACGAACGTGCACGCCTAGGTCTTTTCCTTGCTATGCAATACCCAGCTGAAATCCCAGGAATCACAAATGCTGAGTTCATCCGTGCGGCTATGAACGCTGGTAAAGAAGATGACGAAAAGATTTCTGTTCTTGATTTCATTACTAAATTGGATGAAAAGATGGAATTGCTTGGTATGCGTGAAGAAATGGCTGAGCGTTACCTTAACGAAGGTTTCTCAGGTGGTGAGAAGAAACGTAACGAAATTCTTCAATTGCTCATGTTGGAACCTAAGTTTGCTCTTCTCGATGAGATTGACTCAGGTCTTGATATCGATGCCCTTAAAGTGGTTTCAAAAGGGGTTAACGCTATGCGTGGCGAAGGCTTTGGTGCCATGATTATCACTCACTACCAACGTCTCTTGAACTATATCACTCCAGATGTTGTACACGTAATGATGGAAGGTAAAGTGGTTCTTTCAGGCGGTCCTGAATTGGCTGCTCGTCTTGAGCAAGAAGGTTATGCGAAAATCGCTGAAGAGCTCGGTTACGAGTACCACGAAGAAGCGTAAGTCTGTTACTCGAAATAACTAGAAAAGGAGTAACCTATGTCAAAAGAATCTATTATCGCTTTTTCACAAGCAAAAGCAGAGCCACTTTGGTTGCAAGACCTTCGTCAAGCAGCCTTTGATAAGATTGAAAGTTTGGCTCTTCCAAAAATTGAGCGTGTTAAATTCCACCGTTGGAATCTCGGTGATGGAACGATTACTGAAAATACACCATCAGCAAATGTGCCTGATTTTACAGTACTTGGAAACAACCCTAAATTGGTCCAAGTAGGAACAAATACTGTACTTGAACAATTGCCAGCTGACTTGATTAGTAAAGGTGTGGTCTTCACAGACCTTACAACTGCTCTTGAGGAAATCCCAGAAGTCGTTGAAGCCTTCTTTGGTAAGGCTGTAGCCTATGATGAGGACAAATTGGCAGCTTATAACTATGCTTATTTCAATAGTGCAGCAGTCCTTTATGTACCAGATAATGTTGAAGTGGACTTGCCAGTTGAGAGCTATTTCTACCAAGATGGTGATTCATCTGTTCCATTTAACAAACACGTTTTGATCGTGGCTGGTAAAAACAGTAAATTGACTTACCTTGAGCGCTTTGAAACGCTAGGTGAAGCGACTGAAAAAGCTAGTGCCAACATTTCAGTTGAAGTCATTGCTCAAGACGGTGCACAAGTTAAGTTTGCGGCTATTGACCGGTTGGGCGAAAACGTCACAACTTATATTAGTCGTCGTGGTCGTATTGGTCGTGATGCCAGCATTGACTGGGCTCTTGGTATTATGAACGAGGGCAATGTTATTGCTGACTTTGATAGTGACTTGATTGGTAATGGAAGCCATGCCAACCTTAAAGTTATTGGTCTTTCATCAGGGCGTCAGGTTCAAGGGATTGATACTCGTGTAACTAACTATGGTAACAACTCTGTGGGACACATCCTACAACATGGTGTTATTTTGGAACGTGGTACCTTGACTTTCAATGGTATTGGTCACATTGTCAAAGGTGCTAAGGGTGCTGATGCACAACAAGAAAGCCGTGTTCTTATGCTTTCTGACAAGGCACGTTCAGATGCGAACCCAATCCTCTTGATTGACGAAAACGAAGTTACAGCAGGGCATGCTGCTTCAATCGGTCAGGTGGATCCAGAGGATATGTATTACCTCATGAGTCGTGGACTCGATCAAGACACTGCAGAACGTTTGGTTATTCGCGGTTTCTTGGGAGCGGTTATTACCGAAATTCCAGTTAAAGAAGTACGCGATGAAATGATTTCTGTAACTGATACAAAACTAAACAAACGTTAGGAACTATCGACGCAGATAGTCTAACCTATAATATATCCAGATAGGGAGATAAGATGTCAGCTTTGGATGCCTATAAGATTCGACAAGATTTTGCCATTTTAAATCAGGTAGTTAATGATGAACCATTGGTATACTTGGATAATGCAGCAACGACCCAGAAGCCTCAAGTCGTTTTGGATGCTCTCATGGCTTACTATCATGAGGATAATGCCAATGTTCACCGTGGTGTGCATACCTTGGCTGAGCGTGCAACAGCTGCTTACGAAGCTAGTCGTGAAAAGCTTCGTAAGTTTATTAATGCTAAATCAACCAAAGAGGTCCTTTTTACCCGTGGAACGACAACTGGTCTTAACTGGATTGGTCGTTTTGCAGAGCAGGTTCTTGAGCCAGGAGATGAGGTGATTATTTCAATTATGGAACACCACTCGAATATCATTCCTTGGCAGGAAGCTTGTAAGAAGAAGGGAGCTAAACTTGTTTACGCCTACTTGAAAGATGGCCAATTGGATATGGAAGATTTGGCCAACAAGATTACTGAAAAGACAAAATTTGTTAGTCTAGCTCAGGTCTCTAACGTTTTAGGCTGCATCAATCCTGTCAAAGAAATTGCCAAGATTGCCCACCAAGTTGGTGCCTATATGGTAGTGGATGGTGCCCAATCAGCGCCCCATATGGCAATTGAAGTTCAGGATTTGGATTGTGATTTCTTCACCCTTTCTGGACATAAGATGTTAGGTCCGACAGGGATTGGGGTTCTTTACGGCAAGGAAGAGATTCTTAACCAGATGAATCCGATTGAATTTGGTGGTGAAATGATTGATTTCGTTTATGAACAGGAAGCCACTTGGAAGGAATTGCCCTGGAAATTTGAGGCTGGTACACCTAACATTGCGGGAGCTATTGCTCTTGGTGCTTCTGTAGATTACCTCTCCGCTTTAGGCATGGAAAATGTTCATACTTACGAGCAAGAGTTGGTAGACTATGTTTTGCCTAAGCTTCAGACGATTGAGGGATTGACAGTCTACGGTCCAGAGGATCCTAGCCTGCATGCAGGTGTTATTGCCTTTAACATTGATGGGATTCATCCTCATGATGTGGCGACAGCTCTTGACTATGAAGGAGTAGCAGTACGTGCGGGTCACCACTGTGCTCAGCCTTTAATCAATCATTTAGGTATCTCCTCAGCTGCCCGAGCAAGCTTCTATATTTACAATACTAAAGAGGATTGTGACAAGCTTGTAGAGGCAATTCTTGCGACGAAGGAGTTTTTCAATGGCACTCTCTAGACTAGATAGTTTATATATGGCTGTTGTGGCCAATCACTCTAAGAGCCCTCACCATCATGGTGTTCTACCTGATGTGGAGCAACTTCAACTGAATAATCCGACTTGTGGAGATGTTATCAATCTGTCAGTAAAATTTGATGGTGACGTGATTGAAGATATTGCCTTTGCTGGAGATGGTTGTACCATTTCTACGGCGTCATCAAGTATGATGACGGATGTGGTTATTGGTAAAACTAAGGCAGAGGCTTTGGAACTAGCGGAGATTTTCTCTCTTATGATTCAAGGAGATCATAAAGATGAAGATAAGCTAGGTGAGGCTAAGCTCTTGGCGGGAGTTTCTAAATTTCCACAACGTATCAAATGTGCAACACTCTCTTGGAATGCCCTTAAAAAAGCTATAGAGAGAAGTGAGCTTTAGGAAGTCAAGGAGCAGTCAGTCTCCTTGCCCAAGCAAAAAGGAAAACGAATCAAACCTTTAATAAAGGAAATACTATGACTGAAACAAATGAAAAAGTAGAACCAAAACCCATTGATTTGGGAGAATATAAATACGGTTTCCATGATGATGTGACACCAGTCTTTTCAACCGGAAAAGGAATCAGTGAAGACGTGGTCCGTGCCATGTCTGCTGAAAAGGGGGAACCTGAGTGGATGCTTGAATTCCGCTTGAAATCATTGGAAACCTTTAACAAAATGGCTATGCAAGAGTGGGGTCCAGACCTTTCTGGTATTAACTTTGATGACCTGACTTATTTCCAAAAGGCATCAGACAAACCTGCTCGTGACTGGGAAGATGTTCCAGAGAAAATCAAGGAAACTTTTGAACGTATTGGTATCCCAGAAGTAGAGCGTGCCTATCTTGCTGGAGCCTCAGCTCAGTATGAATCAGAAGTGGTTTACCACAACATGAAAGAAGAGTATGACAGGTTGGGTATTATCTTTACAGATACGGACTCAGCTCTTAAAGAGCATCCAGATCTCTTTAAGAAGTACTTCTCAAAACTGGTTCCGCCAACAGATAATAAATTTGCAGCCCTTAACTCAGCCTTCTGGTCAGGTGGTACCTTTATCTATGTACCTAAAGGCGTTAAGGTGGATATTCCGCTTCAAACCTACTTCCGTATCAATAACGAAGCAACTGCCCAATTTGAACGTACTCTTATCATCGTTGATGAAGGTGCCAGCGTTCACTATGTTGAAGGATGTACAGCGCCAACTTACACAACTGCCAGCCTTCATGCGGCCATCGTTGAAATCTTTGCACTTGATGGTGCCTATATGCGCTATTCAACTATCCAAAACTGGTCAGATAGCGTCTACAACTTGGTAACTAAACGTGCTACGGCTAAGAAAAACGCAACTGTTGAGTGGATTGATGGTAACCTTGGAGCCGAAGTAACCATGAAGTACCCATCTGTTTACCTTGATGGTGAAGGTGCACGTGGTACCATGCTTTCGATCGCCTTCGCCAATGCGGGTCAACACCAAGATACAGGGGCTAAGATGATTCACAATGCACCGCATACATCATCATCTATTGTCTCTAAATCAATCGCCCGTAATGGTGGTAAGGTTGACTACCGTGGACAAGTTACTTTCAACAAGGATTCTAAGAAGTCAGTATCTCACATCGAATGTGACACCATCTTGATGGATGACTTATCTAAGTCAGACACTATCCCATTCAACGAAATCCATAACTCACAAGTTGCTCTTGAACACGAAGCTAAGGTTTCTAAGATTTCTGAAGAGCAACTCTACTACCTCATGAGCCGTGGACTTTCAGAACAAGAAGCAACAGAGATGATTGTCATGGGATTTGTGGAACCATTTACCAAAGAACTTCCAATGGAATATGCTGTTGAGCTTAACCGCTTGATTAGTTATGAAATGGAAGGATCAGTTGGGTAAAAACTCTGATAATCTAAAGGGACCAGATGGTCCTTTTTGTTTTGCTTGAAAAATCAGGAAATGTGCTCTAGATTAATGTTAGGAAGGGAGTAATTGAAATGATCAGAAAGCGTTTACAACTGCTATTTAAAAAGATATAATAGATTTGAATAGCAAGTAATGGAGGGGACTAATATGGGAGTATATAACAGTGACTGGCTACTCAATCAGATTCGTGGGACAGCTAATGTTGTCAGTAAGGCTTTTAAATTTGAGACTCTAGATATTGATTTAGGTCAGGTGGAGGACGAGCAAGGTCACACTATTGATGGAAATGACTACATTGATGACTTGTTAATCAATGAACAGTATGACCAGGTAACTACCTTCATTCATAGTCAACTCAAGCGTTTGACGACTAATGACTATAATCTCCTTGTCAGTGTCTATATGGAGTATTTGGAGAATTTGCCACCTGTAATAAAGAAGAAATACTATTTTGACGATAGAAAAATAGCAAGTTTGAGGGAAAAGCTGTCCGAATTTTCATGGTAGTTTGATAGAGAGTGTGGAAGAGAAACGTCGAGCGTTTACGATTTTTACACCCTCTTTTTTGTGTTATAATAGAATCACTATGGATAAATTAATTAAAACAATTTCAGAATCAGGTTCTTTCCGTGCTTATGTTCTTGATAGCACAGAAACTGTTAGAACCGCACAAGAAAAACACAATACATTATCATCATCAACAGTTGCTTTGGGGCGTACCCTTATTGCCAACCAAATCTTGGCCGCTAACCAAAAGGGTGAGAGCAAAATTACGGTTAAGGTTATCGGAAATAGCTCTTTTGGGCATATCATCTCTGTAGCTGATACCAAAGGACATGTTAAGGGCTACATCCAAAATTCAGGTGTGGACATCAAAAAAACAGCTACTGGTGAAGTTTTGGTGGGTCCTTTCATTGGACAAGGACAGTTTGTCTCAATCATCGATTATGGAACTGGTAATCCTTACACGTCATCAACACCACTTATTTCTGGTGAAATCGGTGAAGACTTCGCCTACTATTTGACAGAATCTGAGCAGACGCCATCTGCTGTTGGTCTTAATGTACTTCTTGACGAAGAGGACAAGGTCAAGGTTGCTGGTGGTTTCATGCTTCAGGTCTTGCCAGGAGCTAGCGAGGAAGAAATCGCTCGTTACGAAAAACGCATCCAAGAGATGCCAGCTATTTCAACGCTTTTGGAGTCTGATGACCATATCGAAGCTCTCTTGAATGCCATTTATGGGGATGAACCTTTCAAACGTTTGTCTGAAGAGGAGCTTAGCTTTGAGTGTGATTGCTCACGTGAACGTTTTGAAAATGCTCTCTTGACGCTTGGTAAGGATGAACTCCAAGCCATGAAAGACGAGGACCATGGGGCTGAAATCGTCTGCCAATTCTGCCAAAACAAGTATGAATTTTCAGAAGCTGACTTGGAGGAACTCATCAATGACTAAACTTAATTCGTCCTTCATGATTGGAAACGTGGAGATTCCTCACCGTACAGTACTAGCTCCTATGGCAGGTGTGACCAACTCTGCCTTCCGTACCATTGCCAAGGAATTTGGTACTGGTCTAGTGGTTATGGAGATGATTTCTGAAAAAGGGCTCCTCTACAATAATGAAAAGACCCTCCACATGCTTCATATTGATGAGAATGAACATCCAATGTCTATCCAGCTTTTCGGTGGTGATGCTGAGGGCTTGAAGCGTGCAGCCGACTATATCCAGACCAATACCAAGGCTGATATCATTGATATCAACATGGGTTGTCCGGTCAATAAGGTAGTCAAAAATGAAGCTGGTGCCAAGTGGCTCAAGGATCCAGACAAGATTTACCACATCGTCAAGGAAGTAACGTCAGTACTTGATATTCCTCTGACCGTTAAGATGCGTACAGGTTGGTCAGATAGTGATTTGGCTGTGGAAAACGCTCTTGCTGCTGAGTCTGCAGGTGTTTCTGCCCTTGCTATGCACGGCCGTACTCGTGAGCAAATGTACACAGGTCACTGTGATCATGAGACTTTGGCCCGTGTTGCTAAGGCTATCACTAAGATTCCGTTTATCGGAAATGGTGATGTTCGTAGCGTTCAAGACGCTAAGCTCATGATTGAAGAACTTGGTGTAGATGCCGTTATGGTTGGTCGTGCAGCCATGAATAATCCTTATATCTTCACGCAAATCAACCACTTCTTCGAAACAGGAGAAGAGTTGCCAGAGCTTCCATTTGATAAGAAATTGGACATCGCCGAAGATCACCTTAAACGTTTGGTGAATCTTAAAGGTGAGATGATTGCTGTCCGTGAATTCCGTGGTCTGGCACCACACTATCTTCGTGGAACAGCAGGAGCAGCTAAGGTTCGTGGAGAGGTCTCACGTGCCGAGTCTGTGGCTCAGGTTGAAGAAATCTTTGCGACTTTGCGATAAAATAGAAAGAGCCCTGTTAGTATATACTCTAACAGGGCTCATATATAATAAATTGCTTGTAAGAGGTTTTAGACACCACCAACTATTATGTAAATACATGTCAATAGGACAATAATTTTTAACAATTTCATATGATTTCCTCCAACTTAGTTTGTTACATAGGATAACATTTGATTTGATTTTTTAAAAGAATGTTGCATATATGGGAAAACGAAACAAAACGAACTGAAAAAAATTGGTGAAATATATAGAGAATTACGGTTAGATAAAGGTATAAAATTATCAAATTATATTGATAAAGGATTTTCTAAATCGCAACTTTCTAGATTTGAAAGAGGAGAGACTGAAATATCTTTGATTAAATTTTTAAGTGCATTAGATTTTATAAATGTTTCGATAGAAGAATTTATGGTAATCTACAGAGGTTATAGAAATGATAGTTTTGAAGAATTATTAAAGAAGCTACATACTCTAAGTCTTACAAAAGATGCGGAGGGGTTACGATATCTATTTAACGAAGTGGAGGGGTTGCCTAATTCAACAACAAAGAAAATAGAAAAAATACTGATATTATCTTGCTTAAGTTCTGTAGAGTCTGAAAATTTGATAACTCAATCAGATTTACGATTTGTGACTGATTATTTATTTGGGATTGAGAGCTGGGGCTACTATGAATTGTCTATTTTAGGGAATCTTGCTCAATATATAAATGGGGAAACATTAGTTTCTTTGGGAAGGGAAGTCTTACGGAAGACAGATTATTATTATGAAGTAGTAAGAAATAGAAAACTAGTTATTCAATTATCTATCAATATAATGATACGATGCATTGAATCCGAATGGTTTACTAAGGCTGCTTTTTTTGAGAGGCATATAGATAGCCTAGTAAATGTTGAGTCCGATATGTATGAGAAAGTTATTTTTTCTTATGTACAAGGATATTTAAAATTTGCGATGGGAGATTCGGGGGGGAAGCAAATTATGCAAGAGTCTCTGGAAATATTTAAATTGCTTAAGAATACTAGATTATATAAAAATTATTTAGAGCATTTTAAGTCGATTGTAGGTTAATCCCGTTTATGCAACGAAAGCGTAGATTTGTAAAGTATAGCCTAATTAAATGAAAAATTTTCAAGCTTTGTTGAAAGTTACAAAGTCATCTGGAGTAAAATCTGATGCTTTTTACGCACGATTAATTAAATGCCCTTAAGAGCTAGTGATCATTGCAAAATCTGAGGGGACTTAGTGTTCCCTTTTTCGTGTTTGTATTTAATGCTTAAGGGTGATATTGAGATATGCAATTTAGTTTTGACTCTGATTTCAAAAAAATTGAGAAGTGTAAAACCTTAAAAGATGATTATTATAAATATGTTGAATTTGGGAGTGAGATTCCACGACAAGGGTGGAAAATTCATATTTCCTCAAATTTAGATAGTTATCAGATTGTACTGAGATTGATCGTTGAATATTGTACAAAATATAAAATAGATTTTAAATACATATATAATAATAAGGTGCTAAAATATTTTTTATCTTCAGACTGTTTTACGACTCAGGCTGGAAAGTGTATAACAATTTATCCTAAGAATGATAAATTGTTTAAAAATATTGTTTTAGACTTGGCTGATATATTGATTGGTTTCGAAGGGCCGGTTGTTATATCAGATATGCAGTATAGAGATACCAACATTTTTTATAGGTATGGTGTAATGGCAGCACAATCAGACTATTTGTTAATTGGTGGTACTCCTATTATGGATAATAGGTCTTTTTTTGAGTTACCAAACGGCATTGAGGATCCATTTGAAAACATTAATGATGAGTATCATAATGTAGCAACTTTTTTAGGTTGTACAGTTGAACCTACTATGATTATACATGAGAGTGCCTCAGGTAATGTATATGAATCGAAATATGATGGTAATGTTACTATTCTAAAGGAAGGCCGTAAAAATATTTTGGGAACTAATAGTACTGCAATTGGGGATATAAAAAATGAGGAAAAGATAATAAAACAACTAGAAACTTTAGAAGGAATCCCTAAATACAGATTATCTTTTTATGAATGGGGAAATTACTATTTAGTTGAATCAAAATTGAAAGGGGACATGTTATCTTTGATAGCATCTAGTTTTCTATTCGAAAGTATCCCTTTCTCAGATTTAGTGATGAAATTATTGATTTTATTTGATTCGGTTCACCAAAGAGGTATTATTATCAATGATGTCAGCTCCAATAATATTTTTGTTGATTTTACGGACGATGTATATGTATCACTTTGTGATTTTGGCTCATCCTACAATATTATTGATTCTAACAGTGAAGAGGTTTTATCAATTAAATCAAAAGGTGCAGGAATGACTATGACATTTTATGACCATAGCCATATTGAATTAGGAGATAAGGAAAGAGATTTTCACAAATTAGGTTATACCTTAATGAACTATGTATTTCCGATAAATCAATATTTAAGACATGGTGTTTCTGGTAACGAGGTATTAAAGATGTTCAGACAATTTTGTGTGATGACTTATCCTTCTGATAGTATTTTTAAAGTTATTGAATTATTGATTAGACAACCATTGAATTGGAGAAAAGATTTAGAAACATGTTTAAGACAAAGTAAAATAAGTACAGTTTTTAGGAAACGTATAAATGATAGAACAAATCGATATTTTACTGCTGAGTTTATGACTAAATCTGAGAACTATGGCGATAGTTGTAGTTTGATTTATAAAAAAAGATACTATTTTCTTGTACCAGAATTTAGTGAATGGTTAGAGAAAAATTATGGAGAGTCTGTATTTTCAAATTCCTTTAAGATTTTTGATAAAAATTATGAAGAACTTAATATTGAAATATCAGAATATGGTCTGACACAAAAATTGGGCAATATACTATTCTGGGTAAAAAATTGTAACGAATTTTCGTTTCATTCAGGTATTGTTGGGCTTGGTCTAGAGGTTTTGTATGAATTAAAATTTAATCATCTAGATATACTTTATAAAGAGATACTAGATTTAATATATTTTAGGATAAAGTATAGTATTAGCAATGATAATATTGTTGAAAATAATGGAATTTATGATGGAAAACTAGGCATAGTTTTATTTTTAGTAGAATATTATAAGTTGACGAAAGATGATATTATCCTTTTAGAGGCAAAAAGACTGTTTACTGAAGCTAGTCATGCTATTGTCCAAAAGGAAAATTATATTGAATTTGTTAATAGTTTTTCTGATAGTATTTCCACTCCCTATGTAAATGATGGCTTATCTGGTTATGTTTTATTGTCTTTACAGTTATGGGAGTTAACTGGTGATGAAAACTATTTTAAGAAAGAATATATTCGTTTTTTGACAAATATTTCATTTTGTAAGCGTAGAGATTTATTTTCTGGACAACTGGGGATATCCTATGTTTTATATAAAGTTTCGCAGTCAAATTTTAGTACTATACAAGAATTAAATCTGACGAATAAAGCGATGAGACAGCTGTCTAATTCTTCAATATTCGAGTTAAGAGAAAAGAATCGATTACGTATTTATGATTATTATTCTAATAATGAGGAGAGAGATGTAACTCATGAGTATCAATTTATGTTTAATCTATTTCTCCCCCATCAGGAGGTTTAAATGCAGCTTTTTTTACAACACAAGCCTTATAGGGTTTTGACCCTATCCATCTTGTTAGGTATCTTTGGGACCACCTTGTTTGACTTGGTTTCGGTTCTCTATGCGGCTACCTTCCCTAATCCAGAATTGGCGGTGGGGTTGGCGAGTTTGATTACCTCGCTTCCCTATGTTTTTGATTTTATTGTGGGTTATGTCTCTGATCGAGCGTCAAATAGCTTTAAGGCCATGAAATTGGTACGCTGGTTGCAGATGAGTCTATATGTCTTTTTTGGGGTGTTAACCTTGCTTAAACCTAGTTGGTGGGTCTTCGTCTTGGTCCTAGCCATCAACTTTATGAGTGATATTATTGGTAATTACACTGCCTATCTCAATCTTTCCCTCAATCGTCGGGTGGTAGATGAGGAGAATTTTTCCTTAGCCATCTCTTTTCGTAAGGGAATGTCTAATATCGTCACCTTAGCGGGAAAGAGCGTGGGTGTCATGCTCATTGCCCTGCTGGCTCATAACTATTTCTTGTTTGCCTTGATTAATGTTTTGGTTTTCTTGGCTTCTTATCTGGTCTTGCGACGAGGGCAAAAACTTTTTGACCATCTTGATGAACCAATACCTGAGTCCAAAGAACAACAAACAGAATCCTTAAAAGCCCTGATTTGTCAGTTTGTCAGGGACACCATAACCAATTTCACCTTTCTCAAATCCCAGTCCTCTATTTTTAATTTGGTCATGATTTACTCTAGTATGAACCTGCTCTCGTCAGCCATGGCCACCCTGTTGATGATTTATCTCTTATCGGTCAAGGAGTTGCAGTTGGGGTCTTATGCTGTGACTATCACAGTCTTTGAGTCTATTGAATTGGTTGCTTTCTTTTTAGGATCACTTTTTCCGTTCGACTTTTACCGCAAGTGGTCCATTAGGTCCAACCTGCTTTTTGAGAATAGTCTAGCATTGTTGATGATTATCAGTATCTTTGTATGGCACAATCCCATTGTCCTCTTTACCTTGCTTTTTCTTTCTTCTTATGCGACAGCCATTTCCAATCCAAAATCGGATACCATCGTCATCTTCTCCATTGTTGAAGAGCGACAGAACGCTGTCTTTAGTATCTTTTCAACCATTGTCACAGCGACTGTACCCCTGGGTGCAGCTGTGATTTTGGCCTTAAACCAGTCCTTGGGTGCTACTTGGTCATGGACTCTCTTGGCTTTCTTGGCGGTATTTAACATAGGTTATACCTGTTTTTGGAAGGAAGAGACACGGGCAGTATCTTAAACCTATTATCATTTTTAAGTCTAGCTGCGGTTGGACTTTTTATTTTTCCTTGCAAAACCTCTGTGTTTTCGATATAATTAACTGGTTAAGTAAATGGAGAAAGCAATGCTAGAACTAGAAGAACAAGTAAATCAATTGATTAATCAAATTTTGCTTAAGGCTGAAAATCAGCATGAGCTCCTTATTGGTCAGTGCCGTAGTCAGGTTAAGTTGACCAATACCCAGGAGCATATTCTTATGCTTTTGTCTGAGGGACGTAAAACTAATTCTGAGTTGGCTAAGACCCTAAATGTCAGCCAGGCTGCTGTTACCAAGGCAGTTAAAACTTTGGTCAAAGAGGGCATGTTGGAGGCTAAGAAAGACAAGGATGATGGGCGCGTGACCTACTTTGTCTTGACACAAGAAGCTCAACCCATAGCCCAAGAGCATGAGGAACACCACCAAGAGACCTTGGGGGGTTATCGGTCTGTATTGGATCAGTTCGATAATCAAGAGCGTCAGGTTATTGGACGTTTCTTGACAACATTAGCAGAAAAAATCGAGGAATAAGATGCGCTATATTACAGTTGAAGGACTGAGCTTCCAGTATGATGCGGAGCCCGTTCTGGACAATATTCACTATCATTTGGATTCTGGGGAGTTTGTAACCCTGACTGGGGAAAATGGAGCTGCCAAATCAACGCTTATTAAGGCTACCCTAGGGATTCTCAAGCCTAAGAAGGGAACTGTAACCATCTCTGAAACCAATAAAGATGGTAAAAAGCTTCGTATGGCCTATCTTCCCCAGCAAATTGCCAGCTTTAATGCAGGTTTTCCGAGCACGGTCTACGAGTTTGTGAAGTCTGGTCGTTATCCTCGTAAGGGATGGTTCCGTCGTTTGACTAAGCACGACTTGGAACACGTTCAACGTGCCCTTGAGTCTGTAGGTATATGGGAAAATCGTCACAAGCAGATTGGACGTCTCTCAGGTGGCCAGAAGCAACGTGCTGTTATTGCTCGTGTTTTTGCTTCCGATCCAGATATCTTTGTCTTGGATGAGCCAACGACGGGTATGGATGCAGGTACAGCCAATACTTTCTATGAACTCATGCATCACTCGGCTCACAAGCATGGCAAGTCGGTCTTGATGATTACCCACGACCCAGAGGAAGTCAAGGAGTACACAGACCGTAATATTCATCTGGTTCGTAACCAGAAATTGCCTTGGCGTTGTTTCAATATGCATGAAAAGGATGGAGAGGAGCACAAACATGATTAGTGAATTATTAGCCTATGATTTTATGCAACGTGCTATTCTCGCCGTGATTGCTATCAGTATCTTTTCGCCGATTTTGGGGCTCTTCTTAATTCTTCGTCGTCAGAGTCTGATGAGTGATACCTTGAGTCACGTGTCCCTAGCTGGGGTGGCTGTTGGGATTTTCTTGGGACAATCAACCACTTGGATGACCCTTGTGGTTGTGGTTATTGCCGCATTAGTTTTGGAATATCTCAGGGTCAGTTACAAGCATTATATGGAGATTTCAACGGCTATCCTCATGTCAATGGGATTGGCAGTGGCTCTTATTCTTAGTAACAAGGCAGGTAGCAGTAGCATGAGTCTAGATAGCTATCTTTTCGGTTCTATCATCACGATTAGCCCAGATCAAGTGCGTGCCCTCTTTGTCATTGCGGCTATTATACTGGTCTTGACTCTTCTATTTATTCGTCCTATGTATCTTTTGACCTTTGATGAGGACACTGCTCATGTAGATGGCTTGCCAGTTCGCCTCATGTCTCTTCTCTTCAATATTGTGACAGGGATAGCGATTGCCCTGATGATTCCAGCAGCAGGATCACTTTTGGTTTCCACCATCATGATTCTTCCAGCAGCTATTGGTATGAAAATAGGTCAGACCTTTAAATCTGTCATTTTCTGGGCTATTGGTATTGGTTTGGTTGGCATGCTCTCTGGTATCTTTATTTCCTATTATTGGGAAACACCTGCTAGTGCCACTATTACCCTTATCTTCATCGCCTTCTTTGGTCTGGTATCAATCTTTGAACCTCTCTTAAAAGCAGAGTAAGTAATAGAAGAATAGGGCTTGAGAAATCAAGCTCTTTTTGTGATATACTAAAGTAGTTTTTGAGAGAAGTTAAAATAAGAATGGTAGATTTCTAGGCGTAAAAATGATTATATTTCTCTGGTGTCCACTATCATTTGTAACAGTAATAAAAAAGGAGAAAACATGGAAATCTTTTTAACGAGTATATCGGGAATCCTAGTCATCTTAGGTATGATTTTAGTGGGATTTGTAATGGGCGAAAAAGGCTGGTTTGACGACAAGTCACGTGGTCTTATAGCTAAGCTAGTCACTCAAATTGCCCTGCCTTGTTATATGCTCTATACGATCACACAGCGTTTCACAGCGGTAGACCTACTTAAAATGTTGCCGGAATTGCGTTTTCCTGCTCTGTCTATGGTGATTTTGCTTGGGATTGCGACAGCGGTGGCTAGAATTTTTGCAGTGAAAAAGGAGCGTCGTGGTCTCTTTATTTCCATGTTTTTTAATTCGAATACGATTTTTGTGGGACTCCCTATCAATCAAGCCCTCTTTGGCGATGCTAGTATCCCCTATGTTCTTATCTATTATATGTGCAATACGACCTTTTTCTGGACCTTGGGGACCTACCTTATTCAGCGTGATGGGGAAGGAGAGGCTGCATTTGATTTAAGAACAAGTCTGAAAAAAATCTTCTCCCCCCCTCTAATGGGCTTCATGTTAGGCCTTATTATTGTTATCCTTCATATTAAATTACCAACCTTTTTAGCCAGTGACTTGCAGTATTTAGGTAGTTTGACGACTCCTTTATCCATGATTTTCATCGGTTTGTCAGTGTCCAATGCAGGTGTCAAGCAATTGGTTCTTAAAAAGGATCAGGTATTGATTTTGTTGGGACGCTTTGTGGTTGCTCCTCTCTTGATGGCTGCAATCGTTTATTGGTCCTCCTTACCAACTTTGATGAAGCAAGTTTTTATCATCCAGTCGGCTATGCCTGTCATGACCAATGCACCTGTGGTTGCTAAACTCTACGGAGCTGATAGTGATTACGCTGCTATCGTGGTGACTGAGACTACCCTCGCGACCATGATCGTTATCCCAATTCTCATGGTTTTGATGGCCTAATAAATGTCTGAGTCATCCAGTTTTTGCTGGTGGCCTCTTTTTGTAAAAAAAATCAAAAAAGTTTAAGAAAACGCTTTACAAATTATCAAAAGGTGCTATAAAGATTGTATAATCTATGAAAATGTTTGCATCGAATATGGGAGGAAATTAAATGAATAAGCTAAAAGAAAACTTTGGCTTTGATTTCTGGCAAAAGTTTGGTAAGGCCCTCATGGTTGTTATCGCGGTTATGCCAGCAGCAGGTCTTATGATCTCTATCGGTAAAACGATTGCCATGATTAATCCGAACGCGGCACCACTCGTTATTACAGGTGGATTTCTTGAGCAAATTGGTTGGGGGGTTATCGGTAACCTTCACATCTTGTTTGCCCTTGCCATTGGTGGTAGTTGGGCTAAGGAACGTGCAGGAGGTGCTTTTGCAGCAGGTTTTGCATTTATCTTGATTAACCGCTTGACTGGTTCAATCTTTGGTGTTACTTCAGATATTCTTGCTGATAAGGGTGCTACAGTTCACACACTTCTTGGTCAATCAAGGTGTCTGACTACTTCATCAGTGTTTTGGAAGCTCCAGCCCTTAACATGGGTGTATTTGTAGGTATTATCTCTGGTTTCATCGGAGCTACTGCTTACAACAAATACTATAACTTCCGTAAATTGCCAGAAGCTTTATCATTCTTCAATGGTAAACGTTTCGTACCATTCGTAGTTATTCTTCGTTCAGCTATTGCAGCCATCGTTCTTGCTATTGTATGGCCAGTTATCCAATCTTGAATTAACGGTTTTGGTATGTGGATTGCCAACTCGAAAGAAAATGCTCCAATTTTGGCACCGTTCTTGTTCGGTACATTGGAACGTCTTCTCTTGCCGTTTGGTCTCCACCACATGTTGACTATTCCAATTAACTACACTCAATTGGGTGGTACTTATGAAGTCTTGACTGGTGCCGCTAAAGGTACTGAAGTATTGGGTCAAGACCCACTCTGGCTTGCTTGGGTTACTGACCTTGCAAACCTTAAAGGTGCACACCCAGAACAATACAAACACCTTCTTGAATCCGTTACACCAGCCCGCTTTAAAGTTGGTCAAATTATTGGTTTATTCGGTATCTTGATGGGTATGGTAGTAGCTATCTACCGTAACGTCGATGATGATAAGAAACATCAATACAAAGGGATGTTGACTGAAACTGCACTTGCAACATTCTTGACAGGGGTAACAGAGCCAATCAAGTACATGTTCATGTTCGTGGCTACTCCGCTTTACATCATTTATGCTTTGGTACAAGGTGCTGCCTTTGCAATGGCTGATATCGTTCACCTTCGTGTTCACTCATTCGGTTCTATCGAATTCTTGACACGTACACCACTCGCTATTAACGCTGGTTTAGCGATGGATATCGTTAACTTCATTTGGGTAACTGTACTCTTTGGTGTTATCATGTTCTTCATCGAAAACTTCATGATTAAGAAATTTGACTACGCTACACCAGGACGTAACGGTAACTATGAGCAAGGTGAAGATTCTTCATCAGAATCTGCTGGATCAGCAAGTGCTGGGACAAGCTCAGCAAGTTCACAAGTTATCAACATCATCAACCTTCTTGGTGGACGTGCTAACATCGTCGACGTTGACGCATGTATGACTCGTCTCCGTGTTACTGTTAAAGGAGGTGATAAAGTCGGAACAGAAGAACAATGGAAAGCTGAAGGAGCTATGGGTCTTGTCATGAAAGGACAAGGGTTTCAAGCTACCTATGGTCCTAAAGCTGACGTATTGAAATCTGATATCCAAGACGTTCTTGATTCAGGTGAAGTTATTCCTGAAACACTTCCAAGTCAAATGACTGCTGTTCAAAAAGCAGAAGCTACCTTCAAAGGTGTGACTGATGAAGTGCATTCAGTCGCTGATGGTCAAGTTATCAACATCGAAGATGTTAAAGACCCAGTATTTTCACAAAAAATGATGGGTGACGGTTTCGCTATAGAACCAGAAAACGGTAAAATCGTTTCACCAGTAGCTGGTAAAGTGACAAGTATCTTCCCAACTAAGCACGCTCTTGGTTTGGTAACTGACAATGGTCTTGAAGTTTTGGTTCAAATCGGACTTGATACTGTTAGTATTGAAGGTAGACCATTCGACGTTAAAGTTACTGAAGGTCAAACAGTTGCTGCAGGTGATCTCTTGGTTGAAGCAAATCTTGATGCTATCCGTGAAGCAGGTCGTGAAACATCAACAGTTGTTGTCTTTACAAATGCAGATGCAATCAAATCAGTTAAAGTAGAACATACAGGTAAATTTGCTGCTAACGCTCCAGTTGCAAAAGTAGAACTTTAATTTGCTAAACGATAAACAAGCAGACAGCCCTTGGGCTGTTTTGTTTGTAAATGACCCTATGTCATTTCTAGATGCAAGTCAGAAGAGGGATAAACTTATGAAATTTCTAACTTTAAATACTCACAGTTGGATGGAGGAGATGTAGAAGGAAAATTCCAAACCTTAAAGGAACAGATCCTAAAGGCTCAGTATGATATTATTTGCTTCCAGGAAGTTAACCAAGAAAGAGAGACTTCTGTTGTTGACACGGATGCTTACTATCATGCACTTCCATCAGCAACACCAATCCACCAAGATCACTTTGTCCGTCTTCTTGTGGAAAAGTTAGCGGAAGAAGGGCTTCAATACCATTGGACTTGGGCCTATAATCACATTGGTTATGATTACCTTAATGAGGGGGTTGCCGTCTTGTCACGTCAACCATTGACAGCGAGTGAAATCTTGGTTTCAGATGTTGATGATCTAACTGACTACCATACACGCCGTGTAGCAGTTGCTGAAACTACTGTAGATGGCCGAGAAGTTGCTGTTGCTAGTGTTCCACCTTTCATGGTGGGACAAAGGTTTCCAAGAAGAGTGGGCACGTATTGAGGAACGTTTCAAAGCTATTGGGAAACCGCTCATCCTAGCAGGTGACTTTAATAACCCAGCAGGTCGCGAAGGGCATCAAGCCATCTTGGCTAGCTCACTCAATCTTCAAGATAGTTTTGAAGTGGCTAAAGAAACAACTGGTAGCTATACAGTTGGACCAGGCATCGATGTCTGGAAGGGTAATGAAGAGCCTTTACATATCGATTATGTCTTTGCTAGCCAATATTGGACAGTAGAGCGCCTTAGTGTGATTTTTGATGGCAATAATCAACCATTGGTAAGTGATCACTACGGTCTTGAAGCAGAATTAACATTTAAGTAGAAACTGTATCCTATTATGACCAAATAAGGGTAAAAAACATTGTCAAAAGACAAATAAAAGAGTAAACTAGAAGCTATAATTGAATTTTTATAAGGAGAGACTAATGGCTCATATTACATTTGATTATTCAAAAGTTTTGGATAAATTTGTAGCACCACACGAAGTGGACAACCTTCAAGCACAAGTAACAGTAGCAGACGAAATGATTCGCAAAGGAACTGGCCCAGGGGCAGACTTCCTTGGATGGCGTGACCTTCCAGAAAACTACGATCGTGAAGAATTTGATCGTATTTTGAAGGCTGCTGAAAAAATCAAAGAAGAAAGCGATGTTTTGGTTGTTATCGGTATCGGTGGTTCTTACCTTGGTGCCAAAGCAGCCATCGACTTCTTGAACCATCACTTTGCTAACCTTCAAACAAAAGAAGAACGCAAAGCACCACAAATCGTTTACGCTGGTAACTCAATTTCATCAACATATCTTGCAGACTTGCTTGAGTATGTTGAAGATAAAGACTTCTCAGTTAACGTTATCTCTAAATCAGGTACAACAACTGAACCAGCTATCGCTTTCCGTGTTTTCAAGGAACTCCTTGTTAAGAAATACGGTCAAGAAGAAGCAAACAAACGTATCTACGCAACAACTGACCGCCAAAAAGGTGCAGTTAAAGTTGAAGCAGATGCTAACGGTTGGGAAACTTTCGTTGTTCCAGATGACATCGGTGGACGTTTCTCAGTATTGACAGCTGTAGGTCTTTTGCCAATCGCAGCTTCAGGTGCTGATATCAAAGCCCTTATGGAAGGTGCTAACGCTGCACGTAAAGAGTACTCTTCATCTAAAATCTCTGAAAACGAAGCTTACCAATACGCTGCACTTCGTAACATCCTTTACCGTAAAGGTTACACAACTGAAATCTTAGCAAACTACGAACCATCACTTCAATACTTCTCAGAATGGTGGAAACAATTGGCTGGTGAATCTGAAGGTAAAGACCAAAGAGGTATCTACCCAACATCAGCAAACTTCTCAACAGACTTGCACTCACTCGGACAATTTATCCAAGAAGGTACACGTAACCTCTTTGAGACAGTTGTTCGTGTGGAAAAACCACGTAAGAACGTGATCATTCCTGAATTGGCTGAAGACCTTGATGGACTGGGTTACCTCCAAGGCAAAGATGTTGACTTTGTTAACAAGAAAGCAACAGACGGTGTTCTTCTTGCTCATACAGATGGTGACGTGCCTAACATGTTCATTACTATCCCTGAACAAGATGCCTTTACATTGGGTTACATCATTTACTTCTTTGAAATTGCTATCGCCCTTTCAGGTTACTTGAATGCTATTAACCCATTCGATCAACCAGGTGTAGAAGCATACAAGAAAAACATGTTCGCCCTTCTTGGTAAACCAGGATTTGAAGAACTTGGAGCAGAACTTAATGCTCGCTTGTAATTCTCAGATAAGATCAGCTTTGGCTGGTCTTTTTTTATCCATTTGTAAGTTAAAACTTTCCATTGATTATTTCTTGTAGGTTAATTTACGAATTTTTATTTTAAACGTTTTGGACTGGCTAGTTGGGCTTTGTGGCTCTTTAATTTAGAAATGATTGTTGTTATAATTAGTTAAAGCATAGGAGGATGGATCATGATTGGACCTGTTGAAATGGGTGCTTTGTTGAAAAAATTTCGTTTATCAAAGAATTTGACATTGAAAGAACTTGCTAGTGATTATTTATCAGTATCTTTCCTATCAAAATTTGAACGTGGAGAATCTGATATCTCATTATCTAGGTTTTTTCTTTTGTTAAATAAATTGGATATCAGTATTGAAGAGTTCTATGGTATTTTATCTCAAGATAATCCAACTCATACTGAAAAGTTATTAGAAAGTGCTAGTAAGGCTTATTATCAAAACGATATTTTATTGTTACAGAAGTACGCTGGAGAAGAGCGTCATAAATTTGAGCTCACACAAGACAAATCATTTCTCTATAACAGTATTATGCTAGAATCTTTTTTGGTAAGTATTTCAAATAAAGAAGTTGATGAAAATAAGGTAAGGGAATTAACAGACTATCTTTTTAGCATTGAACAATGGGGAAAAAGAGAGTTAATCATATTAGGAAATAGTATGTCGTTTATTTCCACCCAGACACTTAATGTTTTGACCAAGGAGATCGTGTATAGAACTAGCCTTTTTGGAAAGAGCGACTCAAATCAAAGAATTCGACTTAGTCTTCTTATTAATGCAGCTTATGAGTTTTTACGGCGTGATGAACTAGATTCTGCGAAATACTACTTAGATTTAGTCAATGATAGTGGAATTCCTGAGGTCCTCTTATATGAAAGACATGAGTTGATATTTGTAATGGGAACCTACTTGATAAAGTCAGGTGAAGTTACTGAAGGGAGAAATCTAATTGAGGGGTGTTTAGAAACTCTTAGGACTTTAGGTGCGGAAAATTTATTGATTACTAAGGAATCAGAGTATCAAGAGTTGCTAAATTCCACTATATGACAGTTTTATAGAGTGGGTTAAAAAATAGAATAAACTAAGACCATAGTACAATATCACTATGGTTTTTAATTTTCAATGGATATATGGAGTTCCAATGTCTTCAACTTATCCAACTGACTAAATACCAAGGTGATTTAGATTGTGAGGAAATCTATGAGAACCTATATTCTTAAATACAAATATGAAAATTTAGTTCATATCTTACTGTTAGCGTTGAATGCTGCTATTTTCGTGAGTGCTTCGGTAACCTTGGCTTTAATGACTAATCAGCTGGTATCGAAGCGAATACAATCCTTTTTAGCTTTATTAGGTTTAGAGGTAGGGCTCTACGTTATTTATTTAGTTTTGAATTATATTATTGCTGTAAATCAAACAAAACTTATCCAGAAAATGACTTTGTCTATTCGTCAGTCTTATCTTAGTAAAATTATTCACCATTCTTTTAGTGAATTCAGAAAGAGTGATATTGGAGAGCATCTCTCTGTATTAAATAATGATATCCAATTGATTGAATCAAATGGCTTTACAAGTATTTATACCCTTTGTTCAACAGTATTCACTACTTTGTTTTCAATTATTGCCTTATTAAGTTATGATGTAAGGATTGTTCTGTTAGCCATTTTTTTAACTTTGTGTCTGACCTATCTTCCCAAACCATTTACCAATCAAATGCAGAAATCAATGGAAAAACTTTCCCAAGCGAATGAGGAACTTGTCTCAGGAATAAGTGACCAGTTATATGGATATTCGGATGTTTATTACGCTAGTCGTAAACAGATATTTCTTAGACAAGTGAGGTCCATTGTTGAGGGATATATTGTACAAAAAAATATTTTTACAAAAAGAAATACTAGCACTGAGACGCTGATGGCTTTATTTTCAGTTGCCGCTCAGATGTTGATGCTTCTTCTAACTGGCTTGTTAATTATTTTTGGAAATATTGCCGTAGGTACCATTGCTTCTGTGGGTCAGATATCAGGTAATATTTTTAACTCTCTATCCACCATTAATCATCTGCAAGTGACCATTAAGTCTGTCGATCCTATCTTAAAAAAATTTCACGATTTTCCAGAGGAACCAAAGACTTGGATAGCGACTATTCAGGATGTTCGTTTTGAGAATGTAAGTTATCATTTTGGAGAAAATGCTATTATTAAGGGATTCACTCAAACCTTTAAAAAAGGAGGAAAGTACGCTATTACTGGATGCTCAGGTAGTGGGAAGTCCACCCTGCTTAATATGCTCCTAGGAAATCTTAAAGATTATGAGGGGGAAATCTTGTTTGGGAAATTGGAGTCAAAAGAGATTGATGAGAACTCAATCGTGTCTGAATGTGCCTATGTTGGGAGTCAAACTCATATCTATAATGATACCTTGAGGAATAATCTAACTCTTTGGAATGAAGCTATTACTGATACGCACATCAATGAAGTTCTTGAAAAGGTTAATCTGTTATCTTTCTTAAGCCGTATAGATGAGCAAGTAAGTGACGGTAGCTTTTCGGAGGGTCAAAAACAAAGAATAGGCCTGATAAGAGCGCTTTTAAAAGGAAGTTCTGTTGTGATTTTTGATGAAGCCACTGCAAATCTTGACCATAATAATGCTACTCGTATTGAGCACCTTTTATTAAGTGATCCTAATATCACTTATATCACGGTTACCCACCATCTTATAAAGGAAAATGAACCATATTTTGATAATATTATCCATTTGGGAGAGGCCGCTGAGTAAATGTTTCATATGATAAATACTTAGGATTTATTTCAATTTTACTAACGGCAGTCAAAGTGCTATAATGTAGGGGATTGTGAATTTAGCAAGCTTTGCTATTTCAAAAAAGAAAAAACAAATCAGAGATGCAAATCTCTTAGAAGAGGTGAATCCCATGGGACGTAAATGGGCTAATATCGTTGCTAAGAAAACTGCTAAAGACGGTGCAAACTCTAAGGTTTACGCTAAATTTGGTGTTGAGATCTATGTAGCTGCTAAACAAGGTGAACCAGATCCAGAATCAAACTCAGCTTTGAAATTTGTTTTGGAGCGTGCTAAACAAGCGCAAGTGCCAAAACATGTTATTGATAAGGCCATTGATAAGGCCAAAGGTAACACTGATGAAACTTTCGTTGAAGGACGTTATGAAGGATTTGGACCAAATGGTTCTATGATTATCGTAGATACTTTGACTTCAAACGTTAACCGTACAGCTGCTAACGTACGTACTGCATTTGGTAAAAACGGTGGTAACATGGGTGCATCAGGTTCTGTTTCATACATGTTTGATAAAAAAGGTATTATCGTTTTTGCAGGTGAAGATGCAGACGCAATCTTTGAACAATTGCTTGAAGCAGATGTAAAAGTTGAAGATGTGGAAGCAGAAGATGGTACTATCACTGTTTACACTGAACCAACAGATCTTCATAAAGCGTTGGAAGCTCTCCGTGCTAACGGACAAGAAGAGTTCCAAGTGACTGAACTTGAAATGATTCCACAAACTGAGGTTACTCTTGAGGGCGAAGACCTTGAAGTTTTCGAAGGACTTATCGATGCGCTTGAAGCAGACGATGATGTTCAAAAAGTTTACCACAACGTAGCAGATATGTAATCTCATTCAACACTTTCCTTACGATGGAAAGTGTTTTTGTGTGATCTGTCTAGGGATTTGTCTTGCTTGTCCTGACTTAATCTGATATAGTAGTAGCCAAGTGAATTATTGGAGGAATACGAAATATGAATATGATGCTAGTTTTGGCCATTTATGTGGTCGCAATTGTTGCTTATGTGGCTTTCAGCCGTCGTCGCCAAGCAAAGGCACAGGAAAATCGTTTTGCAGGCCTTGCTAAGGGTGCTGAAGTTGAAACAATCGGTGGTTTGATTGCTATTGTTGATGAGATTGACAAAGAAAATAACCGTATTGTTTTGGATGCAGAAGGTGTCTTCTTGACCTTTGATTTGAGCCGTTCAATCATGAAAGTAATCACACCAGCACCAACTACAGAAACAGCAGAAACAACTGAAAAGACAATTATCGAAGACGATTCAGCAATTGAGTCTGCTGATGAAAAGTAAGATGTGTATTTGAGACTAGGTTAAATCCTGGTCTTTTTGCGTTTTCTAATCTTATCGGTATTAAAAGCTGTTCAGAACCCCTGAAAATGTGGTAAAATAAAGGGTAAACTATATTTAGAGGATATTCCATGTTTAAATTTAGAAAAAAATATCATCAAGAGGTTCTAGACAATATTCCCAACCATATCGGTATTATTATGGATGGAAATGGTCGTTGGGCTAAAAAACGTCTACAACCGCGTGTGATGGGGCATAAGGCTGGGATGGACGCCTTGCAAAAGGTAACTATCGAAGCGTCACAACTTGGAGTTAAGGTATTGACAGTATATGCCTTCTCAACTGAAAACTGGTCACGCCCACAAGATGAAGTGAAATTCATCATGAATTTGCCAGTTGAATTCTTTAACAAATATGTACCAGAATTAGACAAAAACAATGTTCGTATTTTGACAATCGGAGATAACAGTCGTCTGCCTAAGGAAACCTTAGATACTCTTGAAAAGGCAGTTGAGCAGACAAAACATAATTCCGGTTTGGTTCTCAATTTTGCACTGAACTATGGTGGTCGTGCGGAGATTGTATCTGCAGTTCAAACGATTACTAAAGAGGTTGAAGCAGGAAAACTCAGTCCAGAAGCTATTGATGAAGATCTCATTGCTAAGCATTTGATGACAGATAAACTGCCTTACCTCTACCGTGATCCAGATTTGATTATCCGTACGAGTGGCGAGCTTCGTCTTAGTAATTTCTTGCCTTGGCAATCTGCCTATAGTGAGTTTTACTTCACAGATGTTTTCTGGCCAGACTTTGACCAACAAGGACTACGTCAAGCCATCTCTGACTACAATAAACGTCACCGTCGCTTCGGTGGTGTCTAGAAAGGACCTCTCATGCAAGAACGTTTAATTGGTGGGGGTGTGGCAGCAGCCATTTTCCTCCCATTGCTCTTTATCGGTGGTCTTCCTTTCCAACTTTTGGTTGGGGCTATGGCCATGGTTGCAGTGTCCGAGATGCTTCGCATGAAGCACTTGGAGATTTTCTCTATCGAGGGTATTTTATCAATGGTGGCAGCCTTTATCTTGGCTGTGCCGATTGATCAGTATTTTATCAGTCTTCCAACAAATGCTAGTGTGACAGGTTTCGCTGTTATTTCATTTTTGATTCTAGCAGGGACTGTCCTTAATAGCGACCACTATTCTTTTGATGATGCAGCTTATCCAATCGCATCTGCCTTTTATGTTGGTTTTGGTTTCCAAAATCTCATTGCAGCACGTTTGGATAGTTGGGAAAAGGTTCTCTTTGCCCTTTTTATTGTTTGGGCAACGGATATTGGGGCTTACCTCTTTGGTCGTCAATTTGGTCAGAATAAGTTATTGCCAAAAGTATCACCAAATAAGACTATTGAAGGTAGTGTCGGTGGTATCTTATCAGCAATCATTGTGACACTTATCTTTGGTTTGATTAACCACGGTGTTTATGCCCCTCACAACTTCTTCTGGTTGCTTAGCTGTACGATTCTCTTTAGTATTTTTGGTCAATTTGGTGATTTGGTTGAATCAGCTATTAAACGTCACTTTGGAGTAAAAGACTCAGGCAATCTCATCCCTGGGCATGGTGGTATTTTGGACCGTTGCGATAGCTGGATCTTCGTTTTCCCAATCATGCACTTCCTAGGACTTTTTTAAGAGTGGGGGTGTCTATATGAAAGCTATTATTACCTTTTTACTGATTTTCTGTGTGATTGTCGTTTTCCATGAGTTTGGTCATTTCTTTTTCGCCAAACGTTCAGGAATTTTGGTTCGTGAATTTGCCATTGGTATGGGACCGAAAATTTTTGCACACACTGGTAAGGATGGTACCATTTATACTATCCGTATCCTCCCTTTGGGTGGTTATGTCCGTATGGCTGGTTGGGGTGAAGATACAACTGAGATTAAAACAGGTAGTCCTGCTAGTCTAACGATTGGATCAGATGGTAAGGTAAGACGTATCAACCTTTCGGATCGCCAGGTTGACCAGACGGCTTTACCTATGAATGTCACTGCCTATGATTTGGAAGATAAGTTAACCATTACAGGTCTAGTCCTAGATGAGACCCAGACCTATGAGGTTGACCATGATGCCACTATCGTTGAGGAGGATGGTACAGAACTTCGTATCGCTCCTAAGGATGTCCAATATCAAAATGCAAGCATTTGGGGACGTTTAATTACCAACTTTGCTGGCCCTATGAATAACTTCATCCTTGGAGTGCTTGTCTTTATTACCTTAGCCTTTGTTCAGGGTGGTGTTCAAGATACATCGACCAACCGTATCCAGGTAGCCGATGGAGGCGCTGCTCAGGTGTCAGGCTTGAAAAATGGTGATGCCATCGATGCTATCAATAAAGACAAGGTTACTGATTGGGACAGCTTGAAGGAAGCATTGACAGAGAATACTCAAAAATTCTCCAAAGGTGACAGCCTTTCTGTGACGGTTAAGAGAAGTAACGGTCAGGAAGAAACGGTCTCTGTTAAACCTAAGGAGAGTCAAGGTAGCTACTTTTTGGGTGTCTCTCCTGCCTTAAAAACAGGTCTAAAGGATAAAATTTTTGGTGGTCTCCAAATGGCTTGGGAAGGGGCCTTCAAAATTCTCGCGGCACTGAAGGGGCTCATCACCAACTTTAGTTTGAATAAACTTGGTGGACCGGTTGCCATGTTCCAGATGTCTGCCCAGGCTTCAGAAAGTGGCTTGATTTCCATTCTTAACCTTATGGGGATGCTCTCAATTAACCTGGGAATTTTCAATCTTATCCCAATTCCAGCCCTTGACGGTGGAAAAATTGTCATGAATATTATTGAAGCCATTCGTCGTAAACCACTTAATCAAGAAATTGAAAGCTATATTACACTTGCAGGTGTTGCTATCATGGTTGTTCTTATGATTGCAGTCACTTGGAATGATATTATACGTGCTTTCTTTTAATTAGAAACAAAGAAACGAAAGGAAGTCTAAGGGACTTGACCCAAGGGCCAGCCTCCTTAGTATGTAAATGATGAAACAAAGTAAAATGTTGATTCCAACACTTCGTGAAATGCCAAGTGATGCTCAAGTTATCAGTCATGCCCTTATGGTACGTGCGGGTTACGTGCGTCAGGTCTCTGCTGGTATTTATGCTTATATGCCATTGGCAAATCGTGCTATCGAGAAATTCAAAACCATCATGCGTGAGGAGTTTGAAAAAATGGGTGCGATTGAAATGTTGGTACCAGCGCTTTTGACAGCAGATTTGTGGCGTGAGTCAGGCCGTTATGAAACTTACGGTGAAGACCTCTATAAATTGAAAAACCGTGATAAATCTGACTTTATCCTCGGTCCAACTCACGAAGAAACGTTTACAGCCTTGGTTCGTGATGCAGTTAAATCATACAAACAATTACCACTTAATCTCTACCAAATCCAATCAAAATACCGTGATGAAAAACGTCCTCGTAACGGTCTTCTTCGTACACGTGAATTTATCATGAAGGATGCTTATAGTTTCCACCAAAACTATGAAGATTTGGATGTCACTTATGAAGACTACCGTAAGGCTTATGAGGCTATCTTTACACGTGCTGGCCTTGAATTTAAGGGTATCATCGGTGATGGTGGTGCCATGGGTGGTAAGGATTCTCAAGAATTTATGGCGGTTACTCCTGAGCGTACAGATCTCAACCGTTGGGTAGTTCTTGACAAGTCAATTGCTTCATTGGATGAGATTCCAGAAGATGTCATGGAAGAAATCAAGAAAGAATTGACATCATGGTTGGTATCTGGTGAAGATACAATTGCCTACTCTACAGAGTCAAGCTATGCAGCTAACCTTGAGATGGCAACAAATGCCTACACACCAGCGACTAAGGTTGTGACTCAAGAGGAAGTGGCTCGTGTTGAAACACCAGATTGCAAGTCAATTGATGAAGTCGCTGCTTTCTTGAATGTTCCAGAAGAACAAACCATCAAGACTTTGCTTTTCATTGCTGATGCTGAACCAGTAGTGGCTCTTCTTGTCGGTAATGATCAGGTTAACGATGTGAAGTTGAAAAACTACCTTGCTGCTGATTTTCTCGAACCAGCTACGGAAGATGAAGCACTTCAAGTCTTTGGTGCTAACTTCGGTTCCCTTGGTCCAGTTAACCTTCCTGAAAATGTTCGCATCGTTGCGGACCGTAAGGTTCAAGATGTGGCTAATGCGGTTGTTGGAGCTAACGAAGATGGTTACCACTTGACAGGAGTTAACCCAGAGCGTGACTTCAAGGCAGAATACGCGGATATTCGTGAAGTTAAAGAGGGTGAGATTTCTCCAGACGGTCAAGGTATCCTTCAGTTTGCGCGTGGTATCGAGATTGGTCATATCTTTAAACTTGGGACACGTTACTCTGAAAGTATGGGTGCTAGCGTTCTTAATGAAAATGGCCGTGCTGTTCCAATTATCATGGGATGTTACGGTATCGGTGTTAGCCGTATCTTGTCAGCTGTGATTGAACAACATGCACGTCTCTTTGTTAACAAGACACCAAAAGGTCAATACCGCTATGCATGGGGAATTAACTTCCCTAAAGAATTGGCTCCATATGATGTTCACTTAATCACAGTTAACACTAAGGATGAAGAAGCCAATGCTTTGACAGAACGTTTGGAAGCAGCTCTTATGGCTGAAGGTTATGATGTCTTGACAGATGATCGTAATGAGCGTGTCGGTTCTAAATTCTCTGATAGTGACCTCATTGGACTTCCAATCCGTGTGACAGTTGGTAAAAAAGCTAGCGAAGGTGTTGTCGAAGTTACAATCAAGGCAACTGGTGATACTATTGAAGTTAATGCCGATAACTTGATTGAGACACTTGCTATCTTAACAACAGAACAAGATGCTTAATAGTAAAAAATCTTTTCTTGCAGGAGCAGGAAGAGATTTTTCTATTACAGTGACAATGATAAATTGTGAGAGAAAAGAGAGTAAATTCCAATTTGACAGAATTGTCTAATTAGTGTAAAATTAAATCTACCATAACTACGGAGGCATCACATGCTTAACAAAGCGATCCATTTGGGAAATCTTAAAGCTTTTTATTACTTTAGTTTCTTTAGATAGGACGTTTGTGTTTCAGGATACAAGCGTCAGTCAGTTTGTATCTATGAAGCTAAAGCATTTTGTGATGGATTAGCCGATTAGATGAATAGGTCTAACCGGTGACATAAGCTAGCCTATGCTAGTCAAGATGCAGAAAACCAGTTGGGCCTGTCCTAACTGTTTTTTTTCGTACCGTGGTTTATTTTTAATTTTCTTTTGACTCTATCGTCTCGGAAAAAAGATGAAAGAAAATTGGAAATAGATAGAATAAAAAAATAGAGGTATATAAGATGAAGAAATTCTTGGTCAGTATGATGGCTTTTATTACAGCTGTCCTCTTGGTAGCATGTTCCAATGCTTCTAATAAAGAATTGGTTCACGTCGGTGTGCTCCAATATGTGGAACATCCTTCCTTGTCAGCGACACGTAAGGGGTTCATTGAAGAACTCAAAGAGGAAGGTTATGTTGACGGTAAGAACATCAAAATTGATTATCAGAATGCACAAGGGGATCAGTCTAATTTGCAGACGATTTCTCAGTCGCTTATTGAAGATAATGATGTCATGTTGGCTATCGCAACCCCAGCAGCTCAGTCTTTGAGTGGTTTGACAAAGGACAAGCCAATTCTTTTTACAGCTGTTACAGATCCAGTTTCAGCTAAATTGGTAAAGTCTATGGACAATGTTGGAGGAAATGTGACAGGGACAAGCGACATGTCACCAATCAACAAACAAGTCGAGTTGTTGAAAAAGGTCCTTCCAAACACTAAAAAAGTTGGGATTATGTACACGACCAGCGAGCGTAACTCAGAGGTTCAGGTTGAAGAAGCCAAGAAATACTTCAAGGAGGCTGGTATTGAAACGGTTATTAAGGGAATTTCATCAACCAATGATATTCAAGATACAGCCAAGAGCTTGATGAGTCAGACCGAAGTCATCTTCATTCCAACTGACAATACCATTGTTAGTGCTATTAATACCTTGGTAGATCTTTCTAAAGAGACTAAGGTTCCAGTTGTTGGTAGTGACGCTGGTAGTGTAGAAAAAGGTGTCCTATTCACTTATGGAACCAACTATGAAGCTCTTGGTCGTCAAACAGGTAAGTTGGCAGGCCGTGTTCTCCGAGGTGATAAGGTCAAGGATGTCGATGCAGAGTATCCTACAACCCTAAATGTTGTGGTTAACCATGACATGGCTAAAGAACTTGGCATTGATGTTTCTAGTATTAGTGACGAGGAATCTAAGGCATCAACGCAAGATGACAAACCAATTGCTAAAAAAGATAAGGGTGTTATTAAGCTTAAGGTTAATAAGTCATCTAAAAATGGTTTTTCAAATGTGGTGCTGACAGCTATTTCTCAGGGACTTCTCTGGGCAATTATGGCTATTGGGGTGTTCATTACCTTCCGTATTTTGGACCTTGCTGATTTGACAGCTGAAGGGGCCTTTCCACTTGGTGCTGCTACGACAACTATCATGATTATTCGTGGAATCAACCCAATCTTTGCGACTCTAGGTGGTTTTGTGGCTGGTATGCTTGCTGGAGCTGTGTCTGGCTTTATGCATACGAAAATGAAGATACCAGCACTTTTAACAGGGATTATTACCTTAACGGGGCTCTATTCCGTTAATCTTTTGGTTCTTGGAAGTGCCAATGTCTCTCTATCAGGATATAATACGCTAGTAACTATAGTGATGAGACTCGGTTTGTCTAAGCTGAATGGTGTGATTCTATTAGGACTGATTTTTGTTAGTCTGGTAGTGCTTATGTTGGTTGTCCTCCTTAATACGCAGGTTGGTCTGGCCCTTCGTGCGACAGGTGATAACCTTGCCATGGGTGAAGCCAATGGTATCAAGGTTGACCGTATGAAGATTCTTGGTTACATGATTTCCAATGGTTTGATTGCCCTATCGGGTGCCCTCCTAGCTCAAAACAATGGCTATGCGGATATGAATATGGGGACTGGTACAATCGTAAATGGTTTGGCCGCAATCATCTTGGCCGAAGTTATCGTCAAGTATCTACCACTTGGCAAACGCCTCTGGTCAATTGTTTTAGGAGCTGTTCTCTACCGTTTGGTCTTGGTTATTATCCTTGCCATGAACGTTGATGCTCAAATGTTGAAATTGGCTTCAGCTATCTTGCTTGCTATCATCCTTTATGTGCCAGAAGTACGACAAAAATTGAAAATCAGACCTAATAAATCCTTGACCCCGGGAGGTGAAAAGTAATGGCTTTACTTAGTTTACAACAGATTCACAAAACCTTTGAAAAAGGCACAGTCAATGAAAATCACGTCCTTCGTGGTTTGGATCTCGACATTGAGCAGGGAGATTTTATCTCTGTCATTGGGGGAAATGGTGCTGGTAAATCAACCTTGATGAATTCAATTGCTGGTGTTCTCAGCATTGATGAGGGGGATATCTTGTTGGAGGGGCAATCTATTAAGAAAGCATCTGTAGATGAGCGCTCTAAAGATATTAGTCGTGTTTTCCAAGATCCTCGAATGGGGACAGCGACAAACCTTTCTATCGAAGAAAATATGGCTATTGCTTATCGTCGTGGTAAGAAACGTAGCCTCTTTAAAAAGTCTATCACTGAAAGTGAGCATCAAGTCTTCAAGGAAGCCTTGGTAGATCTTGGTCTTGGACTTGAAAATCGTATGAAGACCGATGCTAATTTCTTGTCAGGGGGTCAACGCCAAGCTTTGACACTTGCTATGGCGACCTTGGTTCGTCCAAAGATTTTGCTTCTAGATGAACATACAGCTGCACTGGACCCAAAGACAAGTGATATGGTCATGAATTTGACGCGTAAGATTGTTGAAGAACAAGAATTGACAACCCTTATGATTACTCACAATATGGAACATGCTATCGAATACGGGAACCGTCTGGTCATGCTCTATCATGGTCAAATCGTCGTCGATGTGCGAGGGGAGGAAAAGAAAAATCTCACTGTTGCAGAACTTATGGACCTTTTCCACAAAAATAGTGGACAAGTCCTCAATGACGATGCCTTGGTACTCGGTTAATAAGTAAAAAAGAAACTATCCAAAGTTCAGATTTTGGGTAGTTTTTTCTTGACTATTTTTGATCGAGTGCTAAAATAAAAATATAGATTAGCACTTATGGTTTATGAGTGCTAAAAAAACGTTTCACACGTTACTAATAACAAATAACATTTGGAGGTAATTAGTATGGTATTGAAACCATTGGGCGATCGTATCGTTGTCCGTTTTGAAGAAACAGAAGAAAAAACAGCTAGTGGCTTTGTATTGGCAGGAGCTAGTCATGAAGCTACAAAGACTGCTGAGGTTTTGGCAGTAGGTGAAGGAACCCGTACTCTTACTGGTGAATTGATTGCACCTAGTGTTGCAGCAGGCGATAAAGTCCTTGTTGAAAATGGTACGGGTGTCAATGTTAAAGACGGAGATGATTCCGTTTCAATTATCCGTGAAGCAGATATTTTAGCAGTCTTAGCTTAGGTCTATGCTAATCAGATATAAAGTAAGATACAGGAGGAGTAATTATGGCAAAAGATATTAAATTTTCATCAGCTGCACGTGCAGCAATGGTTCGTGGTGTTGATACTTTGGCTGATACAGTTAAGGTAACACTCGGCCCTAAAGGTCGTAACGTGGTTTTGGAAAAAGCTTTTGGCTCACCTCTTATCACTAATGATGGTGTGACAATTGCTAAAGAAATCGAACTCGAAGATCACTTTGAAAATATGGGTGCTAAGCTCGTTAGCGAAGTGGCTTCAAAAACGAACGATATTGCCGGTGACGGAACAACGACAGCCACTGTTTTGACACAAGCTATTGTTCGTGAGGGTCTCAAAAATGTAACGGCTGGTGCTAATCCAATCGGTATCCGTCGTGGGATTGAAGCAGCTGTGGCTACAGCGGTTGAAGAGTTGAAAGCTATTGCACAACCAGTTGCTAATAAGGAAGCCATTGCCCAAGTCGCAGCAGTTTCATCACGCTCTGAAAAAGTTGGTGAATACATTTCAGAAGCTATGGAACGTGTGGGTAATGACGGTGTTATCACTATTGAAGAGTCTCGTGGTATGGAGACAGAACTCGAAGTGGTTGAAGGTATGCAGTTTGACCGTGGTTATCTTTCTCAGTATATGGTTACTGATAATGAAAAGATGGTCGCTGACCTTGAAAATCCATTTATCCTTGTGACTGACAAGAAAATTTCAAATATTCAGGATATCCTACCACTCTTGGAAGAAGTGCTTAAGACAAGCCGTCCACTTTTGATCATAGCTGATGATGTGGATGGTGAAGCTCTTCCTACACTTGTTCTTAACAAGATTCGTGGAACTTTCAATGTTGTTGCTGTTAAGGCCCCTGGCTTTGGTGACCGTCGTAAAGCAATGTTGGAAGACATTGCCGTATTGACAGGAGCAACTGTTATTACTGAGGATCTTGGTCTTGGGCTTAAGGATGCAACTATGGCATCACTTGGTCAAGCTTCGAAAGTAACTGTGGATAAAGATAGCACAGTTATCGTTGAAGGTGCAGGAAGCGCAGAAGCGATTGCTAACCGTGTTAACCTCATCAAGTCTCAATTGGAAATAACAACATCTGAGTTTGACCGTGAAAAACTTCAAGAACGTTTGGCTAAATTGTCAGGCGGGGTTGCAGTCGTTAAGGTTGGTGCAGCCACTGAAACAGCTCTTAAAGAAATGAAACTTCGTATCGAAGATGCCCTTAATGCTACTCGTGCCGCTGTTGAAGAAGGTATCGTAGCAGGTGGTGGTACAGCCCTTGTTAACGTCATTGCTAAGGTTGCTGAACTTGATTTTGAAGGTGACGACGCTACAGGACGTAATATTGTCCTCCGTGCTTTGGAAGAACCAGTTCGCCAAATTGCCTATAACGCTGGTTATGAAGGTTCAGTTATCATCGATAAATTGAAGAACAGCCCAGTTGGTATAGGCTTTAACGCTGCTAACGGTGAATGGGTAGATATGGTTGAAGCAGGAATCATTGACCCAGTTAAGGTCACACGTTCTGCCCTCCAAAATGCCGCTTCTGTAGCTAGTCTTATCTTGACAACCGAGGCGGTCGTTGCCAACAAGCCTGAACCAGAAGCTCCAGCAGCGCCAGCTATGGATCCAGGAATGATGGGCTATTAAGAGTTTAAAAAGTAAAAGAAAAAACCTAGGAAAAGTGGCTCTATAATTTCTGTAGTGGGTAAAACCACTGTAGAGATTATAGAGCTTTTTGAGTCTACACAAAAAGTCCCATAAGAACTATAATGAAAAGCGACAAAACTACCATTAGGAAGAACTTATGAGACCTATTAAGAATACCACA